>JBEKXR010000222.1:0-6711 GCA_049511935.1 Spirochaetia bacterium
AGCTTCCCGGAGACAGGCTCCACCTGAAACCTTGTTTCCGCCACGCCGTTGATCGTGACCTGGACTGAGCCTGGTTCGATGTTCGCTTCGAGCACATAGTCGCTCACCGGGGTGAGCATCTGGACGTAAATGTCGTAGGCCAGACCGCCGGAGAGCGAATCCCGCTCGGGTCCGTAGATGAGTCCGATTGGGTCAGGAAACGGATAGAAATTGTAGAACGTTGCCCTCAGGGTCTGGTTCTGCAGGACAAGGAACCGCTTGTTCAGAGGATCGGGCTGGAAGATGAAGTTTGTCGGCAGCGATGCGCTTGCATCCTTTGCCTTCAGCCGGATGTTGATCTTCGATACGTCCGTGGGCGGATTGGCAGAGAAAGCATACGAGCTGTCGATCTCGAAAGGCGAGTTGTCGCCAGGTTCCCAGAGCAGGAGACAATCGCCCACTCCGGAGACCGCTACCTTCCGAGCCAACTGCATGGTGCTGTTCGGAGTGACAAAATAGTCTGTCATTCCCCAGACGAACGGCACCGGAGAGACGGGATTGCGCTTGCCGGTTGACACATCGACGATTCCGGGGGTACCTGCGCCATACCCCACCCCAGCGCCGCCCTTCTTATAGAAGACCAGCACCCTCCCATGCACGGCGTTCAAAAACAAGACCAATCCCTGCGTCGAATCGAGGGCCACGTCGTTGTAGGTGGCGAGCCGGTATTTCCGGGGGACCGGGATCTCGGTGGAGAGGTATGTCCCCGACGGATCCTCTATGAAAACTTGCAGTGTTCCCGGGTCAAGGTTGGTATCGGGGAGATAGAAGTACATGCCGCGCATATATCCGTTGATGGCGGTCTCCTGCTCCACCAGCTCGTTCTTCCCTATGAAGGTCTTGGTCTTCGGGAGCGTGGAATCCCATCGAAGGAGGAGATCGTTCGTGGATCCGCCGGATTTGAGCTGAGCCATCGCGCCCAGCGATCCCTGGGGCTGACTGGGGATCTGCATGAGTGTGCTTGCGGGGATTGTGATGCCCTGGGTGCCGATGACCACCGAGCGAAGGACCTCGTTCGGTCCGCCCCGGTAGCCCATCTGGATGTAGTTATTGGCAAAGCTTCCAATGATGGAGACATTCAGGAAGAAGCGTTTCATCATCTCCAGGGACGCGGTGATGTCGGGTGTCTGGGTAAAGACGAAACCCTTGTCGAGGGAGGGAAATGAGTCGAGCAGCTGCACCGATTGTCCGGGCGCAAAGAGAAGTCCTCCGCCGAACGATGCGGCCGCGGTCCATGACCCGAGCAGACTCAGGTCGACATCGGCCGACCCGAGCTTCGTGGCAAAGATGGTCGTCGGCGCTTCCGGCTGGGGCAGGATGATCGAATCCGCGAACACCGCCCCATTCGCGGAGAAAATTGCGAGCAGCACGAAAAATGGCAGGAGAGGGGCAAGGTGCCTGCCCATGTGAGGCGCATTATCCCCGGAAGCGTTGTTCATGTAAATGATTGCCCGGACCGAAAATGAGAGCAGTGGAGTCCTCTCCTGATCCTGTCTCACGATTCGCCTCACGGCTCCTCGAGACGCCGGCACTCCGCCTGCTGCTCGCGCTCCAGAAGGAAGAGCAGGCAATGAACGTTCTGCGGATCAACGGTCCGCAGCTCATTCCGGTGTTTACCTCGCTCGGCATGGACGTGACCCGGGGCTGGCGTGAGCCCGCCGCCCTCATCTCTCGCGCGATCAGGGCCGAGGCCGATCGCATGATGGCGGCCGAGATTACCCGCCTCCTCTCCGAGCGGCTCGCATTCTCCTTTTTCCCGGGCGTCGCGGGAGGGCGGCAGGCGCCGGCGCGCGCAAGAGAGGAGCTTCGCGCTCTCATCGTGCGTGCCGCCGCCCACCCCGTTGCCCGAAGCGCCCTCGCGGGTTCGCTCGCCGCCGCACTGTCCGACATCATGGAGAAGTATATCCCGCAGGCCTGGGAGAGAAAAAAATACGTCTACGTCGAGATCACCCGCGTGCAGCATCTCGCGCTTTCCCCGGCAGATCTTTCGGACCTCACGCGGTGCGTCGTGCTCGTCAGGCCGGCCGCGTATCTCTACGTCACGCCGGGTGAGACCGGGGACAAGGACGTGGGGTACTCTCCCCTGCAGGAGCAGTACTTGTCGAAGATCCTTCCCGGCATCGCCGCGCAGGCTCCTTCCCTTCCGCGCGCGCTCATCAGCATGGGGCTGCGGAGCACGCTTGCCTTCCCGGGCAGCGAAAGCGTGGAAGCGATCTCCCGGCTTGGCGCCATCATGGCGATGCGCGGACGCGCCCTTTCGCCTGCCGCGGTGGTCGACAGGGGCGCCGACACGGCGGACAAGAGCTGGTTCAACGTGCAGAGGCGAAATGCCCGCTGGCACGGCCTCGACGGCCGGATGCTGGACGAGATGTACACCATCGCCGCGGAGAATGGCTGGTAGGAGAGCCGAGAATGCGAAAGGCCGGAGAAGTCCTTGAGACCGTCGTCGTCGTCGCCATTATTCTTGTCCTGCTGCACACGCTGCTGGACGACTACTCGATTCTCTCCGGCTGGAGCGTGCACGCACGAAGCTGGATCATCTGGGTCGGGCTCGGCTTCGACGTCTTCTTCACGGTGGAGTTTTTCACCCGGTTCTACCTTGCGTTTTCAAACGGCCGGGGGTCCCGGTATTTCTTCCGCGAGCGCGGCTGGGTCGACTTCCTGGCGTCCATTCCGCTCCTCCTGCTGAACTCCCTCCCCCACGCCCTCGCCCTGCTTGCCGGGGCCGGCCTGGTGTCGGGTCTGGGAAGCTTCCTGAACGTCCTGAAGGTGATCAAGGCTGTGCGCATCGCCCGCATCCTGAGGCTCCTGCGGGTCGTCAAGCTGTTCCGCGGGATCCGGTACGCGCGCTCCCCAATGGCCCAGGCACATGTCTCCACGATCACGACGATCGCGGTTTCTATCCTCGTGCTCTGGACTCTGGGGGCCTCGGTCATGGAGGGCGTGGGCATCATTCCGGGGATCGAAGTGCCCTTCACGGACGGCCAGTTGCTCCGCGCCGGAGCAATCGCGGATGCAGGGCCATCGCCCGCAGCGCTCGCGCAGCGCGCCGCGGCGATTGCGGCCATCGATGCGACGATCCTGGTTGTCCGGCCGCAGGGAGGAGCCGTCGTCTGGTCACGCTATGCACCCGCCTATTACCGGCAGTTTTTCCTCCCGGGGGACTACGGGTATCTTGTTTCCAGGGGCGTCGAGGTTTTCTACGACGAACGGCCCCTGGCCGTCTCCGCGGCCCGTGATGGAATCGTGTTCTTCATCGCGGTCGTCCTGACCGTGCTCGCGTTCCTCTACATCTACGCGCCGCGTAACGCCCGGCACATCTCGGATCCGGTCCACGTGATGAGGCGCGGCATGTCGGAGAGCGACTACAACCTCGAGGTGCGGATCCCGCCTGAACGTGCCGATGACGATGTGTTCGAGCTCGCCGCCCTGTACAACAGCGTGTACCTTCCCCTCAAGGACAGGCTCGGAAACGAGGGCCAGGGGCCGGCGATGGCCCTGAAGATCGGCGATCTCCAGGATCTCGCGGACAAGACATAGGCCCCCGCATGGTCGTGTCCATGATCCAGTTTCGCATCGAGCTCCCGCCCATCGAATCGATCAAGGACAAGAGACGAATTGTCGTCTCCCTCAAGGAGAAGCTGGCAAACAAGTTTCACCTCTCCGTGGCGGAGGTCGATCTCCAGGATTCGATGCGCTACGCACACCTCGGCGCGGCGCTGGTGTCCAACTCCCGAAGTTTTGGAGAGTCCGTCATGCACAAGGCGCTTGCATTCGTGGAAAAGAACTGCGAAGGGGTCCTGCAGGACGCGGAAGTCTTTTCCGAAACGTACTGAGTGCCGTTCGGAATCACGCCGGCGTTTCCGGAGCTTCCTTCCCGATCTCCAGGAGGTCCATGAGCGCCGCGACGCATTCGCGGAAGTCGCGAAGGCTGTCACGCAGCGAGTAGTAGTTCAACCCCGAATAGTAGATTTTCGTGAAGACGGAGTAGCTGATCTCGGTCGCAGTCTGCTGGAGGCTCACGTAGCAGCCGAACTCGTAGCAGATCTTCAGCATCTCCTCCAGCTTTCCCTTCATGAACTGGGCAAAGGAGTTGGGAAAGGTCAGGGCATAGGCCAGCTCGAGGAACCTGCTCCCCCGTTCGATGAGCACACCGGCCTGAAACGCGTCGTCGTCCTCGAAAGTCGCCGAGTACGCGTTGTGGGACCGCTCGTCCTCGATCACCCGGAAGCTGAGTTCGGAAAAGAGCACCGTGATGCGGCGTATCCTTTCCTCCATGAGCTGAGATTTCATTCCCTCTCCTCTCCGTGAGCCAGCAGATGCCCCGCGTCTCCCGCGTGCCTCCACATCGCCCTTTCATCTTCCCTCGGCCAGTCGATGCGCCAGACCGGAGGGAAGCCCAGCATGGAGGATCTTCCGCTGGGTCTCCTGCACGGCATACCGTGCTCGAATGTTCCTGTAGATCATCCTGCCGGAGTCTAATATACCAAAAGAAGCCAGCGCTATTCCATCCCTCGGCTGGCCGACGGAGCCCGGGTTGATCAGGTAGACCCCCGCGGGGTCCAGGTCGATCGTTTCACGCCACGGCATCACCTGGGGCTTTGCCGAGCCCTTTTTTCGCACCACGACGGTGGGCATGTGCGTGTGGCCCAGAAAGCAGAATTTCACCTTCGGATGCTTCGATTCGAGGCAGCGGTAGCTCTCGTCGACCGATCTCGCGTCCATGAGGTAGGCGTCCTCGTCATAGGGAGTTCCGTGGCAGAGCAGGATCGTCCCGTCCTCCGCCTCCCGCGGGCCCTCGCGAAGGCGCCGGATGGTCTCCAGGGTTTGCGGACGCACCTTCGAGCGGGTCCATAACGCAGCCGCGCGCGCCGAGGCATTGAACCAGTCCAGGTTCAGGAAACCGGCCACGGCCTTGTCATGGTTGCCGCGAATGACTTCGGCCGAACGGGACATCACCGTCTCCACGCAGATGTCCGGGTCAGCATTGTAGCCGACCAGGTCGCCCAGGCAGAGAATGGTTTCCACTCCCAGGCCGTCGATCAGGGAGAGAACGGCATCCAGCGCCTCCTTGTTGGAATGGATGTCGCTGATCACCGCGCAGATCATTTTCCGGCGGGCCTCCCGCAGGGCAGGTAGTCCGCATTGATTCTCCACGGCGCCCCGTACACGTTGGACACCGCGTGCCGGTTGACGCGGGAAGCCATGCGGAGGATCTCCTTCATCAGGCGGCGCTGGTTCGTGTCCGAGTTGGGGCACCTGTTCGGCGCGGCGGGCAGGTGAAGCCGGGCGGCAACGCGCGCGACCTCTGATTCGCGCACTTCGCAGAGCGGCCTGATAATTGTCACCTGCCCGCCGAAAAACTGCTGTACCGGCATCATCGTCGCGACCTCGCCGTGGAACAGGAGGTTCATCATCGTGGTGCGGACGATATCGTCCATGTGGTGGCCAAGGGCGATCTTCCGCGCCCCGAGCCGGGCAGCCTCCTCGAAGAGGACGCGCTTCCTGTTGCGAGAGCAGGTGTAGCAGCTGAATTTCCTCTTGAAGCTCAGCGGTGCAATTCCCGCCTGTATCCTGTGGATAGGGATGCCCAGTCCTCTGTAAAAGTCGTCGATCGCAGCCTTTTCTTCGTCCGTCTGGGGGTACTCGCGCCACTCGACCTGCACGGCATGCAGCTCGTATTCGACGGCAACCCATTTCCTGCGCTCGACCAGCGCAAGGCTCATCGCCAGGGAATCTTTCCCTCCCGACACCCCGATGAGGACCTTGTCGCCCGGGCCGATCATGTCGAACCTGTTGATTCCTCGTCCCACGTGGTGAGAGAAGCGCTCCAGCAGGCGGCGGTCGGCCGGTGTGCGGCCATTCATGAGCCAAACCGCCGTGCGAGATCCATGCGGGAAAGGACCGACAGCAGGTCGGGGTCCCTCCTTGCGCTCAACGAGATGCTCCGAAGTGAGCTGGGGAAGTCCCCGCTTCCCATCCGGTGGAACACTGAGACAGGGTCGCCCGTCTCGGCCTCCTCCGCCTCGGGCTGGGACGGGTCCACCACGGGGATCGCGACGTCGAAGGAGAGGCGTTCGGGCACGTCGACCACGATGCACTCCTGGGGCACCTCGCGCCCGAGCAACCGTCCCGCCTCGCCGGCGATTTCGCGTTCCAGACTGAGCCGGTCCACGATGTTCTCAAGCCTCCGATGGGCGGGGATGGATTCCGAGAACGGAAGGCGGAGGACCTGCTTGTGCAGGATCCTGTGCCTTGTATCTTCGATCAACTTGAAGCCGTGGTAAACTTCGGCCCTGAATCGGGCCGAAAACTGCTCGTCGTCCAGCCCATAGAGGTCCCGCGTGCTGATTGCGCCTTCGTTCAGGGCCAGGGCGATAGCCTTCTTGATCATTGCCGTGGCGATTCTCACTGTCTTATGCCAGTACACGGTCTTGTACATGAGGTACTTGGAGAAAAGGATATTTTCCAGCGCCGTAATCCCCTTCGGACTGATCGCCACCCCGTTTTCCACGTGCGGAAAGACCTCCTCCAGGATGAAATCGACATCCTGGATGCCATAGGGAACGCCGCAGAAAAAGGCGTCGCGATTCAGGTAGTCCAGCTTGTCGGGATCCAGGACCCCCGAGAGGATCTTCCAGAAAAATCCGACATTCACCGCGCCCCTGTAGC
>JBEKXR010000223.1:0-7570 GCA_049511935.1 Spirochaetia bacterium
AGGACCAGAAGTTCCTTGCCGCACTGGTCGTGGCCAACCAGGACGCCCTGGAGAAGTACGCCTCCCAGCGAGAAATCATTTATATCAACAAGGAAGACCTGCTGGAAAACCCGCAGATCCTCGAGTTGATCTCCGACGAGATCCAGTCACGGGTGTGCGCGAAACGGGGTTTCCGCGAGTTCGAGAGGGTGTTCCGCTTCAGGCTGCTGCCCCGGCACTTCGAGGCGGGAGTCGAGCTCAGCGCGAAGCAATCAGTGAAGCGCCACGTGGTGGACACGGTGTACGCGAAGGAGATCGCGGCGCTGTTCGGGAAATAGGGGGCCCTTCGGGCGATAAGCGCAGGGGCGGATCCGAACGCGGTTGCGCCCTTAGTCTCCCAGCTCGAGGACGATATCGAACGCGCCGCTCGCGGTTCCCTTGCCCGGGAAGACTTCCGTCTGGATAGGCAGGAAGGCGTCCGCGGCGACGTTCATGTGAATG
This sequence comes from Spirochaetia bacterium, assembly GCA_049511935.1. Lineage (GTDB taxonomy): Bacteria > Spirochaetota > Spirochaetia > SZUA-6 > Fen-1364 > Fen-1364. The sequence goes on from JBEKXR010000223.1 coordinate 481, forward strand.
TGCGGAGGAGGGCCGCCAGAAGCGGCGGGGAACGGACACTGGAACCGGTACCGGCCGTTCTTGTCCGCGACCACCGTTCCTCGGAGCTGCTCCGTATACCCGTTCGGGCCTGCCAGCCAGAACTCGACCGTTGCACCTGGAACGGGCGAGCAATTGTCAGACCCGCGCACGGTACCCGTGAGAACGAATCCAGACCCTACGCTGGCGCGCTTCGGCGCACTGGGGGTGTAGTTCGGGTCCAGACTGGCCCCCGGGGTTGGCTTGCATTGGGCTGCAACCTGGCCACCCGCCAGAACGACAAGGATCACACACAGGAAAAGTGCACGCTGCATACTGACACCTCCCGACCTCGATACGGCGCCTTGCAGCCTTCAATATACTTCACGCGGATGCCGGCGGCATCGCTGGGAAAGGGGCTCAGCCGTTGCGCTTCTTTTGCTTCAGGTCGTCCTTGTTGAGTATGAGGATGTTCCCCGCGGTGTCCTGCACGAAGACTTCGGTGCCCGAGACGCCGCATAGGCCGAGTCGCCCGACGCGGCGAGGTAGCTGGTCGGCGCGACGTTGTCCTTGCCCTGCGTCTGAACTGCCAGCGTGGCCGGATCCACGGCGACCAGCCGGACGGCAGCATTGCCCCCCGTGGCTCCCGCAACCACGACGATCGATGAGCCCACCGTGACGTACATCCGCCCCCGCACCGTGTTCAGGTCCGACTGGGAGAGGAGCTTGCCAGAGGTCCTGTCGATGAGGACAAGCTTGCCCAGCTTGTCGGAAGAACCGGCTACCGCATAGATGAACAAAAGCTGCCCTGGGGCCGCGGCTGCGCCCGCGGTCGTCGTCGCCGCGTTGGGCTGGGCGGCCTGCTGCTTGATGTTGGCCTGCTCGTCGGCGGCGATCCCGGCCCTCTGCTCCTGGACGGACTTCTGATCAGCGGCGACCTGCGCCTGCGTCTGCGAGGCCGCTTGCTGTTCCTGCTGGACCTTCTGCTCCTGCTGGGACGTGGCCTGCTGCTGCTGCGCAGCCGCGGCGCCTGCCTCGGCTGCCGCCTGCTTCTGCTGCGGGGTAGCCCCCGGTGCAGCGGCCGCCGCTTCCGCCTGGGCCGCTGCTTGCTTCGCCTGCTCGAGCTGCTGCTGCTGCTCGGCGAGCTTCTGCTGTTCGAGCTGGAGCTGTTGCTGCTGGTCTTCCGCCTTCTTCTGGTTCTCCTCGATGCCGCGCTGCTGCAGCTCGGTGAGGTCTTTCCGCTCCGGCAGGGCCTTGCCCGGCTGTTCCTGGAGGTTCTGGATCACGGGGGGAGCAGCGAGCTGCCCGGCAGGGACCGCCGTGAGGTTTCCTTTCTGTGCGCCTGCGGAGAGGGGGATCAGCATCCGTGTCTTTCCCGGCCATTCGGTATACTTCGTCGCGATGCCCGCATTCTCCGCGGTGACATTGCGCATGACGATTGTCTTGTACACCCCGCCCAGGTACGTGAGGTTGCCGCGGAACACGGCGTTGTAGTAGACGACGAACCGCGCGAGCACCTGGGCGTCTGCGGGAGAGTAGCTGTAGGCGGCCTGCAGGTACCCGCTGACCATGCGCATGATGTTCACGACGTCGTCCACCTCGGCGCCCGCTTCCAGGATGAAGATATCCGCGTCCAGCTTTGTGCCCTCGGCGGGGCCGACGGCATGGATGAGCCGGTACTTGCCGCCGAATGTGAAGTCACCGGCTGCGGTGCTCACGCGGCGGCCGAGGCCCCGGCCGATGCCTACGATCTGCTCCACGGTGTCGATGCGGGTGTGGGGCCCGACGTAGTTGATGAACGTGATGGAGGTTCCCTGGCCCTTCGCGAGCTCGTCCTTGTCGACCTGACCGAACGCCAGGGCGCCGACGAGAAGAAATGACAGCGCCGTCAGTTTCCTGTTCATCGGTTACTCCTCATCTTTGAGTATATCTGTTTTCAGCTCGCCCTGCAGGATGGATTGCGCCGCGGACCGGACAGACGGGTCGTAGCTGCCCCGGGAGATGGCGAGCAGGGTCGCGATCGCAGAAGGCTCGCCGAGGGCGCCCGTGTAGACAGCAATGCGGCCGATCGAATCCGCGACGGCGGATGCGAGGCGGCTGTCGGGCGGAAGGCCTGCTCTGCTGGTGAACGCCCGGACGATCGCGCGGAGAGCGGCCCCGTCGCCGTCGCTCGCGATGGCGCCCAGCGCCCCGATCTCGGCGGCAAGCGCCACGCCGTCGACCTCCGCGTTGACCGCGTCCAGGAGGGCAGCGCGTGACGCGGTGGATCCGACACGGGCCAGCAGCCCCGCGGCCGCCGCGCGGAGATCCGGGAAATCGTTGACGACCTTTTGGTTCAGGAGGGAACGGTTGGCGAGTCCCGTGCCCACGACGTTCTCCAGCATCCGCACAGCGTACCAGGTGCTCTTGTCGAGGGAGCGGGAAGAGATGCGGCGGCCGATGTCGGCCAGGACAAGCTGGATGCCCTCGCGCCCAGGCGTGCCTGAAAGCGCCTTGAGGTAGAGATAGTCGGGGTTCAGGGCGAGAAGCGCGTCGTTGTCCGCCGCGGGTGCGGCTTCCGTGCGGCCAGAGTGCCGCGCATCGTGGCCCGACTGCGGCCAGGGCGCTGGTGTGCCGGGGCCCGGGACAGGAAGACCAGTCGCAGCCATGTCGAGCGAATAGACGATCCAGTCCCGGCCCCCGACCAGGATCTCGCCGCTCTCCGCCGCGGTCGCCCCGCCGACGGCTGCCGTCTTCAAGGTCCCCGAAACGGCGTGGTGAGAATCCAGGGCAACGAGGGATCCGTCCTGCGCGGTGAGAAAGACAAGGTCCCCGCGGATGAAGGGAGGAGAGCCCAGGGTCCGCCCGGTATCGGTCCGCCAGAGCTCCCGGCCGTCGAGGGTGAATCCGGCAACGCGCCCGGCGCGAGTGTCCGCCACGATCTGAAGCGCATCGGCGGCCACGCCTATCACAGGCGCGCCGAGTGACTTCTTCCACATCGCATCGCCCGACGGGCTCACCGCGACGACTTCACCTGTGTCCGTTCCGAGCACGACGCTGCCATCGGCGGCGATCGACGGCGCGCCCGGCGCGGCCGTGAAGGGAAGCGACCACTTGAACTCGCCCCACGGCGTGAGCGCGTACAGCCGCCGGTCCGCGGCCGTCACGTAGATGGTCCCAGCGCCGTCGATGATCGGCTGTCCGGTCACCGCGCCGGGTAGGGTCACTGCCCACTCGCGCCGACCAAGGTGGGAAAGCGCGGAGAGCGTTCCCGCCGAGGTTCCCACGAGCACGGTGCCGTCTTCCGCGACCGCGGGGTCCCCGGCGGGCAGGCCGTCGAGACGAACCGTCCAGAGCCTGCCGCCGCGCGGGTTTACGGCGATGAAGTCCTGGTTCCTGAGTCCCGCGTAGACGGTCCCGTCTCCGCTGACGGCAAGACAATCCCACGGCAGCCATCCCAGGTCATGCTTCCACAGGAGGCTGCCGCCGGACACCCACGCGTAAAGGTAGCTGTCCTCGGACAGCGCGTACGTGGTGCCATCGGGTCCGACCGCGGGCCTGCCACGGATCTGCCCGCCGGTGGCCGAACGCCAAAGGTACGGGGAAGACTGCGGCAATGCGGACTGCGTCCCCGCGGCCGGTGCCAGCGCGGCCAGCGCGCAAAGAGCGATGAATCCGGCGAGCGCCGCCCTCCACCTCACAATGCCAGAGGGTACTTCAACGGAGATCGGTTGGCAAAGGATCGTCGGATGGGGACATGTCCTGACTTGAAGGGGCGGCTAAAGAGGTTTGTTAGGAATTCCGGTAGTCGATTGGATCAAGACAAGCATCATATTCCATTCGGCTGATCTTGATCCAATCTGTTCCATCTATGCCTCTCGAGTTTTGCGCCCCTGGGCCGACCGGATATGCGCAAGCTGTCCCAATCCATTGCCCTTGCATCCTTGAAATGGTTTTCACTTCTTTGACAGCCTCGCTCAGGTCTTGGTCTTGGCTGAATATCAGAGCAATATCATACACATTTGCGAGAGCCAAACCCACGAAGTCCAGGGCGATCCGTACATCTACACCCTTCTCTTGGCCAACGCGAGCCACCGTTTTGCTGCCATCGGGCAAGAGGATTGTCCTTGGACGGTATCTGAGTGGGCGAGTGAACGAATGGATGCCGCGAGTCCCCATAACCGCAAGCTTCTTTGACCAGAACTTGTGCCAGTCAGGTTTTTCAACAGAACCAGGAATCCCGGTGTAGAAATAGATGCCTGATATCGTCCAGCCCCTTGCCTTGCACACCAACTCCGTCAGCAGCTTTGGGTCATAGTTTGGGAAGGCATATCCGAATGCTTCTTTTGCTTGATAGAAAAGGTTTTGGCCATCAAAAAACGCAACGGCTCTTTTTATTGTAGGTTCAGTTGGCACTCACGGGCACCTTTCTAAATAAAAAACCCCACCGGAGGCCCGAAGGCTGATCCAGCGGGGACCAGATCCCAAATCACCAAACAGCACTTTAGCTCCGTGCAAAGCAATTGTCAACACAAAAATTACCGCCCGGACATCGCAGAGCTGGCGCCGATCGGCTAAGGACACTTCCCCACATTGCCTCGGCGCGGAGGATTGAGTAACATGCGGACATGATCCAAGGCATCGCGCTGCGCACAATCCCCTCCACGCCCCGGCTCTATGCGGACTATTGGGATGCGAAGGACGGGATACGCGCGATGTTCCCCCGGTATTTCAGGGACGAGAATGCTTTTGCCGAGCAGGCGAGGCTCATCGACGGCCGAACGTACGACAGGAGGTCACTTTGCCTGGTCCTCCGCGAGCAGAACGAACGGTTTGGCTCGGGCGCGGCGGCGCTGGCGAACGTAGCGCGCCTGGAGGATCCGTCAGCGGTTGTCACCATCGGTGGCCAGCAGGCGGGGTTGTTTGGCGGGCCGTTGTACACGGCATACAAAGCACTGACCATCCTGGCCGTGGCCCGGCACGCGGAACGCGTGCTCGGCAGACCCGTCGTACCCGTGTTCTGGATTGCATCGGAAGACAGCGACCACGCGGAAGTGGATCACGCCTCCGTGACGGATCGGGACGGAAAACTGCGGACGCTGCGCATGCCGGGGGCGAGACAGGCGAAGATCCCTGTTTCTCGGATCCGACTCGGCGAGCCGATCGGGCCGCTGCTGGATGAGTTGGCGGGCTTCCTCCCGGAGGGTGATGGCACGCGGGAAGTGATGGCCGAGCTGCGGGCCGCCTACACGCCGGGCCGGACCTATCCGCAGGCGTTCGGCGCGTGGATGGCCAGTCTGTTCGGGCCGCTGGGCCTCGCCCTGGTGGATCCGTCGGAGCCGCAGTTGAAGCGCATCGCGCAGCCGCTCTTCGATGCGGAGATAACCGGGAAAAGTCCGGTGAGCGCGGCAGTCATCGAGCAGACGGCGCGCCTCAAGAAGGCCGGGTACGACCCGCAGATCGAGCTTCGCGACGGGTTCCTCACCCTTTTCCACCAGGACCCCGCACGCGATGCAATCATGATGACATCGCAGGGTTTCGAGCTGAAGGCCTCGGGCAGGAAGTTCACACCGAAAGAGCTCTCCTCACTGCTCGCCGACAACCCGGAATCCTTCACGCCCAACGCGGCCATGCGCCCCCTGTTCCAGGACACGATCTTCCCTTCGCTCGCCGTGGTCCTCGGTCCCTCGGAGCTCGCCTACTTCTGCCAGCTCACCCTCGCCTACCAGCGGCTGGGCATCCCGATGCCGCTCATGGTTCCCCGGAGCTCGCTCACCCTCGTCGAGCAGAAAGTGGAGAGACTCCGAGTGAAGCTCGGCGTGGACTTCGTGCAGGTGCTGGAGCGTGGGGAGCACATCATCGACGACATCCTGCGCCGCAAGGTACCCGAGTCCCTCTCGCGCCGGATCGCCGACGGCCGGCAGCGCGTCAGCGAGGCCTGGGAGGGCATCGTCTCCGAAATCGATACCCTGGACTCGACCCTCCACAGGACCGCCCTGATCGGGGCATCGCGTACAGCGCATCAGCTCGATTTTATTGAAAGGAAAGTGGCTCAGGCGGCGCGCAAGAAGAACGGCATCCTGCGCGGCCAGGTGGAACGCCTGACGGCGTCTCTGGCGCCCCTCGGGGGACTGCAGGAGCGAACGCTCTGCATCGCCCCGTTCCTGGCCCGGTACGGCCGGCGGATCATCACCCTCGCTTCAGAGGCGATCGATCCGTTTGCCCCGGAGCACCGGACGCTGGCAGTGGAATGATGAAGCCTCAAAGGTCAGCAGGAGTGACCGTGTTGGACATTCTCGCATTCGGGGCGCATCCCGACGATGTGGAGCTGGCAGCCAGCGGGACCCTCATCCGCGCGGCCCGGGCGGGCGCGAAAACGGGCATGATCACCCTGACCCGAGGGGAGATGGGGACACGGGGAACACTGGCGATGCGTGCAGCCGAGTTCGATGCGGCCAGTGCCGTCATGGGAGTCTCACATCACGAGATGCTCTCCCTGCCTGACGGCCGGCTGTCCGTCGATGAGCCTTCACGCGAGGCGGTCATCCGCGAGATCCGCGAGCATAGGCCCCGGGTCATCCTCCTGCCCTACTGGGAAGACCGGCACCCCGATCACCCGGCAGCCTCCCGCATCATCGAGGAGGCGGCATTCCTCGCCGGACTGAAAAAGCGGGACACCGGCCAGGAACCGCACCGCCCCTCCCAGCTCGTCTACTACATGAGCACGTGGGAGTTCGACCCCAGCTTCATCGTGGATGTTTCAGGCGTGATCGAGGACAAGCGCCGCACGCTTCAGGCCTATGGGAGCCAGGTGTTCAACAAGGGCGCGGCGGAAAACGAGCCGCCGACGTACATCGCCAGCGAGCAGTTCCACGAGCTCCTGTTCGCCCGCATGGCGCACTACGGCCACCTGATCGGGAAAAAATACGGCGAGCCGTTCAAGATCAGGGGCCACCTCGAGGTGACGGATTTGCTGGCGACGTTCGGCAACAGGACTTTCTAGCCAAATGGACCGGCGTACTGTTCTTTCGGTCGACAACTTCATTCTCGCTGCGCTATACGTTAACAGGATCAATGAATCATCTGCACAGTAGCTGCAAAAACTAAAGTCCTA
>JBEKXR010000224.1:0-6653 GCA_049511935.1 Spirochaetia bacterium
CGGCGGCTCGCTCTTTGCGGACTCCGTCCCCGCCGACCTGGTGTTCGACGAGGTGCTTTCGCTCAAGAATCCCGCCTGGTTCCTGCGGACTCTTCGGAATCTCTTCCGCCGACTCTCCCTCGAGCGGGAGCTGGCGCAGAAAAAGCACGAAAACTCCGAACTTCTGGAGGTGGGCATCGCGCTGTCCGCGGAGAGAGACAACGACAAGCTCCTCGACTACATCCTGAAGCAGGTCCGGCACATCGCCCGCGCGGACGCGGGAACGCTGTACCTGCTGGAGCGTGATGAGGCGAGCGGGGAGCAGAAACTTCGATTCAAGATCGCGCAGAACGACTCCAATCCCCGGGACTATTCGGAGTTTGTGATGCCGTTGTCCAAGAAGACGGTGTCCGGCTACGTCGCGACCACGGGCACGGTGCTCAACCTCGAGGACGCGTACAGGATCCCCGCGGACAAGGAGTACGGCTTCAATATCAGTTACGACCAGTCCACCGGCTACCGCTCGAAGAGCATGCTCACCGTACCGATGCAGGACCACAAGGGCGAGATCCTCGGGGTGATCCAGCTCATCAACTGCAAGGTCGACCGGGCGAGCCGGATCAGGACGCCCGAGGACGCGGACACGTACGTGATTCCCTTCAGCAAGGACATCGAGCCGATGGTGCTCTCCCTCGCCTCCCAGGCCGCGGTCTCGCTGGAGAACAACAACCTGTACCAGGAGATCGAGACGCTGTTCGAGGGCTTCGTGAAAGCCTCGGTACAGGCTATAGAATCCCGGGACCCCACGACTTCGGGTCATTCCAACCGTGTCGCATTCTATACGGTGAGCCTTGCCAAAGTGGTGGACAGGGTGAACGACGGCGCGTGGGCAGAGACGCACTTCACAGCCGAGGACCTCAAGGAGATCCGCTACGCCAGCCTTCTTCACGATTTCGGCAAGGTCGGGGTCCGTGAGCACGTGCTGGTGAAGGCAAAAAAGCTCTACCCTGACAAGATGGACCTCTTGAAACTGCGCTTCGATTACATCCGCAAGACCACGCACTACACCCTTCTCAAGAAGCGCTTCGAGGCCCTCCGCGAGGGAGGAAAGGACGAGTACTTGTTGAAGGAGGCAGAGCTCGACCGCGAGGAGTCAGAGCGCCTCGCCGAAATCGAGGAGTTCCTCCAGAACATTATCACCGCGAATGAGCCCTCGGTTCTCGCCGAGGAGCCGGCACGTATCCTCGACGTGATCCACGTCAAGACCTTTGACGAGCCGGGGGGCGAGCCGGTCCCCTTCCTCACGGACGACGAGCACATCAAGCTCAAAATCCCGCAGGGCAGCCTCGACGAGGAAGAGCGCAAGGAGATCGAGAGCCACGTCATCCACACGTACAATTTCCTGAACACCATCCCGTGGACAAAGGAGATGCGCAACATCCCGACCATCGCGCGCGGGCACCACGAAAAGCTCGACGGGACCGGCTATCCCAAGAAGTGGCTGGCGCCTGAGATCCCCGTGCAGACCCGGATGATGACTGTGTCCGACATCTACGACGCCCTGACCGCAAGCGACCGTCCCTACAAGAAGGCCGTGCCCGCACAGAAGGCTCTGGATATCCTGAACGATGAGGTCAAGGATAAGAAGCTGGATCCCGACCTCGTGAAGATCTTCATCGAAGCCAGGATCTGGGAAAAGAAGACGGATGAAGCGCCTTCCCCGACGAAGTAGCAGGGTGTTGGAAATGGACCCTTGCGAAAGACCTTGTACTCCCTATGCCCTCTCAGGTCTGACTGGCGCGTTGTGATCTCAGCTTGACGATCTCATCCTGCTCCGAGTAGGCGAGCGGCTGGCGTGAGCCGGCTGTCTCGAGCCAGACACCGGCGCCCTGAGGGAGTATTTCCCCGATGAGGGCACAGGGGATGCCTCGTGCGGCCAGCTCCGTGCGTGCGAGCTCCGCGACCGTCTGCGGGGCGGTAAAAAGAAACACCCCAGAGGAGAGGAGACCCAACGGATCCAGATCGAAATGGCCGCACAAAAGGCGCGTCTCTTCCCTGATCGGCAGCGCCTCGTACCGTATGATTCCGCCGGTGCCGCTTCGACGGCAGATCTCCTGGATCCCCATGGCCACCCCGCCTTCCGTAGGGTCATGACCGCTGGAGAGGGCAAGGCCCTCCAACGCCCTGCCCTCATCAACGATCGAGATCCCCGGGGTATCCAGCCAGCTCAGCACCTCGTCGAACGCGCGTGTCCCGAGGACCTCCAGGGTCACGTCTGGAAGCTGCCGCGCGATGGTCGTCGTTCCTTCCAAGCCCACCCATTTGGTCATGCCGATGCAGTCACCCGGCCGCGCACCACCGGTGGACAAGGGCTGCCCCGAGAGGAATCCGACCGCCTGACCGCAAACCAGGGTCCGTTTCACCACCGGGGTGACCTCCGTGTGTCCCCCCACCCAGAGGATTCCCGCCTTCCCGCAGGCATCCGAGATGTCGAGGAAGATGCGCTCCAGGTCCTCTTCCGTGGCTCCTGGGGCCAGGAGAATGGTCGCCGTGAGGTACACAGGCGTTCCACCCATAGCCACGATGTCATTCGCATTGACAGCCACCGTGTAGGCGCCGAGGCGCTCGTCGGTGAAAGTGATCGGGTCGGCCGTGATGACGAGGGTCGGGGCGCCGGGCGCGACGGCAGCGTCCTCGCCTGGTTGGGCGCCGACCGCGAGGAGGGGTGACTGGGAGGTGTGTCGAAGCAGACGCTCCAAGAGCTCGGTGGGAAGCTTTCCTTCGGCCAATGGAGCCATCACGTATCGGAGCATCCGGGATTTGGATTTGCAGGTCAAGTGGAGAACGCGCCGGGAACGGGCAACACACGACGCGCTTGCACTGCGGCCCGCACACGCACTAATATAGAGGTCATGGCAAAAACGCGGGTCCAGGACTACGTTGAAAAGTTTGCCGATCAGCCGATCCGTTTTACCCCGTATGCCCTGAAGAAAACGGGGCTCGTGCAGTCCCAGGTCTTTCTCAAGATCGAGGACTATCTCCTCATCTGTGCCCCGTTCCAGATCTCAATGAAACGCGGGGTCTTCCTCGTCGTCCTCAGCGCGCAGGAGATCGCCTTCTTCCAGCAGTTCCAGAAGAAGCTCTGCTCCATCAACCTCACGTTCCAGAAGACAGGAAACAAGAAGCCGCTCAACCTGTTCCTCCGAGGGACCATCGAGCGAATCGGCCCGGTGAAGGGAAAGCAGAACGTCTGCATGATGGACGCATCCTTGAAGGCCTGCCCGAACGACCTCGTGGAGATAATCGGTGACTACATCACCGCCTTCGAAGGGCTGAAGAGCCAGTACGAGAACTTCAGCGGGAAGGCCATCGTCGTAGACGAGGCCGCGGCGAAGCTCATGCGCTACAACAACTACGTGGAGCTGGTGCGGGGCGCCACCAAGGCGCGCGCGACCCTGACCGCGCTCGCGGTGAACTCCCTCTCGCTTCGGCTGTCCGCCGCGCCGCCGGGCTTGGCTGAAGGCGAGCAATGTTCGGCGAAGCTGTATTTCCAGGTGTACCAGTTCACGGCCAACGGAAAGGTGAGCGTCCTTCAGCGGGGTGAGGGCAATCAGATCCTCGTCACTCTCGCAATCGAGTTCACACCGGAGCTCATTGAAATAGTCGATGACTTCTTCTTCCGCCAGAGCATCCAGGGAAAGGGCAAATCGGCGCAGCACGGGGCCTGAGGGCATCGCGCCGCCGCTGGACGGGGGCACGCTCGGCGGCGGCACCGGCCGGCTGGCCGGGGACGAGCCGCTCGGTGACATCGGGCGGCAGGACGAGATCGAGCGGCTTGCGCGGTCCCGGTTCGGCATCACGTACCTCTACCCCATCCAGCGCTTCGTGGTGTCCAACGTGCTCGAGGGCAACCCGCAGATCGTCGTGCTCCCCACGGGTGCGGGCAAATCGCTGTGCTTCCAGCTTCCTTCCCTCATGCTTTCCGGGCCCACGCTCGTCCTCATGCCGCTGCTCTCCCTGCTCTCTGACCAGGAGCGCAAGCTCCAGGCGCTGGGCGTTCCCGTCGGGCTCCTCAAGGGAGGCCTCTCCCGTGAGGAGAAGTCACGCTTATGGGCGGGGCTCCGCGATGGCCGCATCAGGCTGCTCCTGGCCACTCCCGAGTCCTGTTTTGTAGAGGCCAATCTCGCAGCCCTGGAGCATTGTGATATTTGTCACATCGTCGTGGACGAGGCACACTGCGTGTCGGAATGGGGAGATACCTTCCGCCCCGCCTACCTCCAGCTCGGCTCCCTCATTCGCAGGCTCGGTGTGCGGATGGTCAGCGCATTCACCGCGACCGCTTCGCCCGAGGTGATAGAACGGATCCGCACCCACCTGTTCCAGGACGGTGAGGTGAGACTCGTGGGGGAGAATGCCGACAGACCCGGAATCACCTATTCCGTCCAGCCTGTCCTGTGCCTCAGCCGGGCTCTGTTCCGATTGGTCCAGACAGCGGAGCCTCCCCTCCTGGTCTTCTGCCGGACCCGGAGTGACGCCGAGGTGGCGTGCCGCCGGGCGCGGCGGAGCGGCACGGAACGCCGGGTCTTCTTCTACCACGCAGGACTCTCCCGCGAGGAGCGTGCCGCCGTGGAGAGCTGGTTCCTCGCCTCCCGGGACGGCGCGCTGTTTGCCACCTGTGCGTACGGGATGGGTGTGGACAAGCCGGACATCCGAACGGTCGTACATGCCCACGTACCCTCCTCCGTGGAAGCGTATCTCCAGGAATCGGGCCGGGCAGGCCGTGATGGCAGAGCGTCCCGTGCCATTCTGCTTCTCGGCCGCAGGGCCGAGGAGGCTCATCGGACTCGGCTTGCCGACGTGCGTGCCCGGGAGCGCTTCGATCGCATTCTCTCGTACGCATTACAGAGCGAGGAGTGCCGCCGCAATTCGCTTCTTTCGCTGATCGGCCAGGGGCCCGTTGCCTGCACCGGGTGCGATGTCTGCGATGGCTCCGCGGGGACGCCCGCGGAAGGAGAGCCTCAGATCATGTCCTTTGTCGCCCGGCACCGAAGGCGGTTCGTCCCCTCCGAGGCCGCAGAAATCATCTCCGCCACCCCCAGTCCGCGGTCTGTGCGCGCGTTCCACAACTGCATCCTCGGCTGGGGGAGCCTCGAGGGTTGGAAGACCCAGGAGGTGGAGCTCGCCATCCGTGCCCTGGTGTCGGAGCGCAGGCTCCGCCTGCACGCGCGAGGTCCCTGGAAGGGACGTCTGACCCTGCCTCGCGGGTGATGCCTGTTGCACCTCCCGCGCGCTCCGTGCTACACTCCCGCCAACTCCCGTCTTATCGAAAATGACCCCGATACCGCGTCACGAGTTTCGAAGGAGACCGCATGGAAAAGGCGTTTCAAGCCCTTCTGGATGACTGGAAGGGAGTCAAGGGAAACGTCATACCTCTCTTGCAGAAAACCCAGGAAATCTTCGGATTCCTGCCCGAGGAATCCATGCGCGAGATCGCGCGCGTGACGGGGAAAGCGGCCGCGGAGATCTACGGCGTGGCCACCTTCTACGCGCAGTTTCGCTTCACCCCCATTGGGAAGCACGTGATGAAGGTCTGCCACGGGACCGCCTGCCACGTGCAAGGTGCCGATTCCCTGGACACAGTGGTCGAGCAGAAACTGGGGGTGAAGCCCGGAAGCACCACGACGGATGGGGAGTTCACGATCGAACGCGTCGCGTGCCTGGGCTGCTGCTCGCTGGCACCGGTCGTCATGATCGACGGCGAGGTCTACGGCAGGCTTGCCGGCGACAAGCTGGGCAGGATCGTCTCGTCCGTCGGAACAAAAACCGGAGCATCGAAGGCATGAGCGGGCACGCTGAAGTCGCTGTCGGGATGAGCTCCTGCGGCATCGCCGCCGGCGCACGGGTCGTGTACGAGAAGCTCACGAAGGACGTGGAGGCGCGCGGGCTGCCCTACTCGGTTGTCGCCACCGGCTGCATTGGCGCATGCCACGCGGAGCCTCTCGTCGAGGTACGCCAGGCGGACGGCCGTTCGTTCCTTTACGGGAACGTGGACGAGGCGGGGGTTCAGTCCATCGTCTCAGGCCACCTCCAGGGTGGAACGCCGGTGGCGGACCTGCTGATCCCCTCCGACTATCCCTACCTCGCGAAGCAAAAGAGGATCGTGCTGGCCCACTGCGGCGTCATCGATCCGGAATCAATCGACCAATACATCGCGCACGACGGGTACGCCGCGCTCCGGAAAGTGCTGACGGGGATGACTCCCGAGGCGGTCATCGAGCAGATGAAGCTCTCGGGCCTGCGCGGCCGAGGCGGCGCGGGGTTCTCCACGGGAATGAAATGGACTTTTGCCCGGAATGCGAAATCTCTGACCGGCAAGAAATTCGTAATCTGCAACGGCGACGAGGGGGACCCCGGCGCGTTCATGGACAGGTCAGTGCTGGAGGGCGATCCCCACGCGGTGCTCGAGGGCATGCTGATCTGCGCGTTTGCCGTGGGCTCCGATGAGGGGTACGCGTACGTGCGCGCCGAGTACCCCCTGGCAATCAAGAGGCTGGAGATCGCGCTCCGACAGATGGAAGAGCGCAATCTCCTGGGCGACCGCATCCTGGGCACGCCGTTTTCCTTCGCTCTCCATATCAAGGAAGGCGCGGGCGCGTTCGTCTGCGGCGAGGAGA
>JBEKXR010000225.1:0-6586 GCA_049511935.1 Spirochaetia bacterium
CGAGCAGCGGGCGCCCTCCTCTTCCACGACGAGGTGGCCCACTTCGCCCGACATCCCGTGGCTGCCGTGGAAGGGTTCCTGTCCGATCATGATCCCTGCGCCAACTCCGGTTCCGAGGTAGAGATACACCAGGTCGCGCGCTTTCTCTTGTGGGCGCCGTGATGCCTCCAAGTAGGCGAGGCACCGCGCCGCGTCCTCCACAACGATCGTGACGCCGAACATCTTCTCAAGAGCGTCCCCGAGGGCAACATGGGTGATCCCCGAGACCTGCAGGCCGTGCAGCCAGATTCCTTTCTCCGTATCCACCATTCCCGGAGGGGCAATCCCGATCGCCAGCGTGCGCCGATCCCGAAGCCCTGCGGACTTCAAAAAGCCGCGCAGTTCCGTGGAGATCTGCTCGAGAATATCGTCGAGGTGAGAGGACGGGTCCGCGGACAGCACGAGTGTCCGATCCAGATCCTGCAGAACCTCGTGGCGCGCATCGAGTGCGACCAGCCTGAACCCCGTGGCATCGACGGAGATCCCCACGGAGCATCCCATCTTGTCCCCCACCCGGTACGTGGCAGAGGGCCTGCCGCTGCGGCTCTGTGTCTTCCCTGATCGCTCCACAAGAGCCTTCCCGAGGAGCCGCTTCAGAGTTTCCGTGACGGACACGGGGCTGCGACCAGTGTAGCGCGCAATTTGATTCCTTGTTGGGGTGGTGAGAAAGTAGATTGCCTGAAGAATCCTGAAGTCCTGCCGGAAGCTGTTCTTCGAATCCATACTTACGTGAATAAATAACATAACTACCAGCAAAGATCAATATTTTCCCTGCACATGCAAAAAAAGAGTTGCAAAATCACGAGAAGTAACACAAAATGCCCGTGACTTCCAATATGTCCAGGAATCTGCTAAGGAGGAATGCATGTTGAGAAAAAGCAGGCTGGTCTTGGTCGCACTCATTGCCGTGGCTTTCCTGATTCCGGCTCTGTCGGTTTTTCCCGCAGGGAAGCAATTGAAGATCCTCTTCATTCCATTCACGATGGAGCACGTTTTCCAGAAGGAGCTGTGTGATGGAGCAAAGATCCCCATCCCCGGCTATGACGTGAAGGTCATCGTAGAGGACCCGTACGGAAAGATCGAGAAGGAGCTGGAAATCCTCGAGACGTACATAAGCCAGGGCATCGATGGCGTGATCATGTACCCCATCGATTCCAAGGCGTTGGCCCCGGTGGTCAAGGATTACAAGAAAAAAGGCATCTGGGTGTTCACGACGGGGAACCACGTCGAGGGCGAGGATCTCGGCATGGGGACTGACGAAAGGGATGGAGGTCTGCTGGCGGCGGACATGTTCATCCGCTACTGGACCAAAGAGAAGCCCGGCGTGGTGCCTCACGTCCTGCTCTTGGATGTGCCCAAGATCCCCGAGCCCCAGCGCAAGATCATCGCCTTTGAGCAGGTGGTTGGCAAGAAGTTCCCCAAGGCCACCTTCTTCCACGTGGACTCCAATGGCTCCACCGAGCCGGCCATGGTTGGAACGGAGCAGTACCTGCAATCCCACCCTGAGATCAACTTCATTTACGGCATCAACGCGAGCGCCACTCTCGGGGGCATCGCGGCCGCAGAGAACGCGGGGAGGCAGGACATCAATCATGCATCGTCGGGCGCCGAGCCGCCCATCCTCGCCCTGCTGAAGAAGCCCTTGAACGATAAGGGCGGCGGGGTCGTCTGGGACATCGGCTACGGGAAAAGCGCCGTGCAGTACGGGAACCATCTCGTGGAAGTGGCCGCCAAGGTCATCACCGCCAAGTCGAAGACGGGCCAGAAAATCGACATCGGTTTCCAGGAAGTGTGGCGCACCAATGTGGACGATGTCATCAGCACGATGCAGGAGTGGCGCCAGAAGGCCAACCTGAGCCCCGTGGAGTTCTGAACTGATCGAGCACGGACGGTCCGGGAAGTCTTCCGGACCGTTCCGCTCTTCCGATCCCCTTTGAGCTCTCACCACAAGGCATGCGCACCGCTGGAGGGCCGCGTTGAGTACGAGTCCTGACCTCGAGACGAGCACCAGGGGAAGACTCCGGATAGTCAACATCCAAGGCTTCGCCACCCTCGTCGTATTCGTCGTAATTTTCATATTCCTTTCCCTGGCCAGTCCGAGCTTCCTCACTGTGCAGAACCTCGTCGGACTTCTGCGCCAGGTAGCCCTCCTCTGCATAGCCTCCGTCGGCATGACCTTCCTCATCATCGCCGGGGGCATCGACCTGTCCATCGGAGCAGCGAATGCCGTGACGGGGGTGCTGTGCGCGCTGACCGTGACCAAGCTGGGGTTCCCCACGCCCGTCGGCGTGCTCGTGGGGGTGCTCTGCGGGGGGCTGATCGGGCTCATCAACGGAACCCTGGTGACCCGGATCAACCTCCCCCCGCTCCTGGCGACCCTCGGCATGATGGTCGCCCTCCGCGGGTCTGCATTTCTCATTACGGGAGGCCACACCATCTACGGCGTGCCTGATGACTACCTGTGGCTGGGCAGGGGAATGGTCCTTGGAGTCATACCGGTCTCCGTTCTGGTCATGGCGTTCATTTTCTTCGCCTACCTTTTTGTCCAGAGGAGGACAAAGGCGGGGCTGTACATGTACGCGATAGGCGGCGACCGGATCGCGTCCCGAAAGGCCGGGATCAAGGACAAGCTCTGGATGGTCCTGGCATTCGTGAACACCGGCCTCCTGGCCGGGCTTGCCGGAGTGATCGCCTCTTCGAAGTTCGGTGCAGCCCTTCCCAACCAGGGAATGGATTTCGAAATGGACGTGATCACCGCGGTTGTCATTGGCGGCACGAGCATATTTGGTGGGATTGGGAGCATTACAGGGTCGCTTCTCGGCGTGATGATCATCGGCATGATCACCAACGGGATGCTCCTGCTCGAAGTGCACAGCTACTGGCAACAGGTGGCGAAGGGGCTCATCCTGATCATCGCCGTCGGTGCGGAAACGCTCAAGCAGATGAAAGAGGACTGACCGAGATGGGATCCGCTGACGACTACATTCTCGAAGCACGGAATATCAGCAAGCATTACGGGCGGGTGCAGGCTCTGCAGGGTATCACGCTGCAGCTCCAGCGCAACGAGATACTCGCCCTCGTGGGGGACAATGGCGCGGGCAAGTCGACGCTGATCAAGATAATCGCGGGAGCACTGCGGAAGGATTCCGGAGAAATCTTCCTGGACGGGAAGAAAGTAGAGCTCGAAAACCCGCTGCACGCGCGTACTCTCGGCGTAGAAGTCGTCTACCAGGACCTCGCCCTTATCAACCATCTGAACGTGTACCAGAATCTCTTCCTTGCGCGCGAGTTGCAGAAGCGGTTCGGCCCCATCCGGGTGCTGGACCAGCGCCGGATGGAGCAGGAGTCGGTGGAGAAGCTGAAAATGCTCGGGGTCAAAGTCAAAAGCTGCCGCGAGTGGGTTGGCCGGCTGTCGGGAGGCCAGAGGCAGTCCGTCGCGGTTGCCAAGGCTGCAAGCTTCGGGAAAAAAGTGGTGATCCTCGACGAGCCGACGGCCGCTCTCGGGGTGGATGAGTCTCGACACGTCCTGGAGATCGTGCGCGGGCTGAAGCTGAGATGGGCCTCCGTCATCATCATCACGCACAACATGGAACACGCCTTCGCGGTTGCTGATCGGTTCCTCGTGATCAGGCTGGGGCAGGTGGTGGGGGTTCGCGGGAAATCGGAGACGAACATCGATGAGATCGTCAAGATGATCACGGGCGGAGTCTTCGTGCCGTCGAACTGAGCGGGCTCTGCACCCGGGGGAAGAGCCCTGCGCAGGAGTGAAGGAGGGAGAGAGTATGGCGAAAGCGGTGACTGTTCTGGGAGAAGTGAGCCCCGAAAAGCTCGGCGTCGTGCTTCCTCATGAGCATCTGCTCTGGGATCAGGCCTGCTGGGGCCACCCTGCGCCGCAGGAGCTTGGCGAACGGGAGGAATATCGAAAGCCGGTTTCTCTCGAGAACCGAGGAAGGGTCACGTACCATGCCTTTGATTTTCCGGACAATCTCTGCCAGACCAGCGTGGAGGTTGCAAGCGCCGAAGCGATGCTTTTCCGACTCGCGGGCGGCGGCACCATCTGCGATGTTTCCAGCGCGGGCCTTGGGCGCGACACAAAGGCATTGTACCGGATAGCGTTGGAGACCGGCGTTCACATCATCATGGGCTCCGCCCTCTACGTGGCAAGCTCGTGGAACGACGAGCAGAAGAAGCGCAGCCCACAGGAAATCAAGAAGGTGCTCCTGAACGAGTTCCTGAACGGCATCGGACCCATGCGTGTGAAGCCCGGCATTCTCGGAGAAGTCGGGATCTCCGACATCAGGGATCCTTATGAGGTCAAGAGCCTGCAGGGGAGCGCTCTTGCCCAGAAGGAGATCGGCTGTCCCATCCTGATCCATACGCCGATTTGGGGCAAAGAAGGCAATGCCATACTCGACGTGCTGAAGGAGGGCGGCGCGGATCTGCGGAAAGTGGCTCTCAGCCACCTCGATCCCACCCTGGCGGATTATGACTATGCGGACTCCCTTGCCAAGCGGGGAGCCTATATCGTGTACGACCAGTTCGGGATGTACCTCATGAGCACCGAGGGCCTCTTCCTCCCCAGCGACAACGAGCGGATCTGGGCCCTCAAGGAGCAGATCAGACGGGGGAACCTCGAGCACATCCTCATCTCACAGGACGTGTGCTTCAAGATTCTGCTCACGAAATGGGGGGGCCACGGGTACGCCCACATCCTGGAAAACATCGTGCCCAGACTGCGCCGGGAAGGCCTCACAGAGGAACAGATCAACACTATTCTCATTGAGAACCCGAAACGTTTCCTGAGCTGGTGAAAGGCTCCAGGACGGAGGTCTTTTCATGGACGGTCAGAAGCCGAAGATCGGGCTGTTCTTCATAGGCGGCGAATCCTGGTGGGAGGCGGGGATCTGTGACGCGACCACAGGCCAGTTCGCCGGATTCATTCAGAAAGTCGAGAGGGACGTCCGGTCCATCACGGATGTCCTTTCCGGAGACTATGCAGTCGTCTCCTCCGGGCTCCTGCATTCCACTGAGCAGGCACTCCGGGAAGCCCGCCGCTTCCGCGACGAGCAGGTAGATGCGATCGTCTGCTGCCCGATCATATGGACAAATGACCCTCCGGTCGTCGCCTTTCTCCAGAACGCCCAGAAAGTGCCATTCCTGCTGCTCGCGTACAACCCGTACCCGGAATTCCCCGCGTACTTCAAGATCGAGGAATGGCTGCGGGCCAGCGGCCCTGTGAGCGTGCAGCAGTGCTCGAACATCCTCCGGCGGTTCGGCTGGGACTATGACGTGAGTTTTGGCAACGAAACCGAGCAGGCGCTCCTGGATGAGGTCAGGGCTTTTGTCAGGGCCGCGTGGGTGAAGAAGGGTCTGGTCGGGACGCGCATCGGCGTGCTCCCAAGCACCTGCCGGGTCGTCATCTCGACCTGGGTGGACGAGTTCTTCCTGCTGGAAAAGTTCGGGGTCGAGCTCCAATTCATCCCTGTCGAATCCTATGCGGCGCTCGTGCATTCGGTGCCGGAGTCCGAGGCAAAGGGGTACGTCGAACACTTGAAGAAGAGCTACCCCGTGGTGGGCGTGACCGACGAAATACTCCTGCAATCGGCGCGGCAGGCGCTGGCCTTCGTGAGGCTGGTGAAGGAGAACCGGCTCTCAGGCATCGCCTTGGAGGATTTTAACGCCGACATCTATCGCATCCTGGGGTTTCGGCCGCACCTCTCCCATCCAGACATCGGCGCCCAAGGCTGCACCATTGGGTTCGAGGCGGACGTTCTGGGTGTCTTGTCTACGATCATTGTCAGCCGTCTTGCGGGACGTATCGGGATGTTCAACGAGTTCTTCTCTGTGGACCGGAAAGCAAATACGGTCCTGATGGGCCATCCGGGGCACGGCGAGATCCGGGTGGGTGAAGAATCGACAATGATGGTGACACCGGACCTGGAGTTTGACGAAACCCAGAAACGGGGCGCCTGGCTCTCGTACCGCGCCAAGCCCGGGCTCATGAGCTTCCTCAACTTCACGCCGGAATACGGAAAGCTCAAGGCAGCCGCCTTTACGGCCAACTCCCTGCCGGGTCCTCGGATCATGGAAGGCTACTCCCACATGCTCGTGCGTCCCGACCAAGACGTGGTGGAGCTCTTCAAGGACATCGTGCGGAGGGGCCTCATTCAGCACTGGGGAACCGTCCACGGTGACATTGCGGGCGAGCTGAAGGCTTTCTCGCGGCTGATGAGCCTGGATCTGCATATGTATTCCTAGTCGGAGCGGGCCTGCGGCGGAATGGAGACGCTCCGGCTGTTCAGGCCCGACAGTTACTTTCAGGTGGAAGTTATCCCAACGACAGCGAATTATTGAGGGTTCTATAATGCAGTTCTTATGTTCATTTGATATTACTAACTTGATTTACCTGTGAATTCAAAAGCGTTAATTCGTATTCTCATATAAATCTTGACAAAAGTCGCTCGCATGCTATCCTTTCGGCAATGATTGCACCGAACAGGAGGTTCCACGATGCCCGGACCTGGTTTCGAATGGATTGGCAAGGAAG
>JBEKXR010000226.1:0-6582 GCA_049511935.1 Spirochaetia bacterium
AATCCGTAGTGACGGCCCGCATCAAAGTCGCCGAACTGGTCCAGGAGATCAGGCGCCGTCGGATACGTGTTCCTGCGGTTCTGGGAATACTGGATGAGCTGCGCGTAGTCGGCGCCCATGAAGCCGCAGCCGTTGTAGTAATATTCCGCCATCACAGAAAGCTGCTGGGCATTCGTCCAGGTGGCTCCCACCAGGGCATGGGGTGCCCAATTGACCGTATCCGTGGAAGCAGTCGCGTACTGGGCATCTGCCACCGTAAGCCTGCTCTGTGAATCCGCGGCCGAGATCTCTGCGCGGACTGTAATACTTGCGCCGATATTGGTATCCAGGCCCGCGCCGAGCAGGAGATGCACGCCCGGGTCGCCGCTTCCCGGCCCGCCCGTGGAGAGAAGTCCCAGGAAGCGAACGTCCGCCTCTCCGATTCGAACGTCCATCCGAGTCAGGTTCTGGAAATCGTTCTGCTGAAGGCTGACATACTGGAGGGCCGTGTCAGTCTGGCTGGACCATTGCAGGCGCGGAGAAAAGAAGTTGGAAATGCTCAGGTTGCCGACAAGAAGCGTCACGTCGGTGCCCACCCAACCTTCTTCCCACATCCCGACCGCGGCGCCGCTGAGGTTCGCAGCATCCCCGAGGGCACCGTGCGATATGACGTTGAGCGGCGTCTTGAAAAAGCCGGACGAGGGGTGGATGACCTTCTTGCCGATGTCCCAGATGAGCGTTCCCGGCACCACTTCCCAGATGAGCTTCAGCTCGAGAATCCTGCTCTCGATGTCGATCTTGCCGGGAGGAGTGGCAAGCGGAGTGCCCGAGGGCAGGGTATCGGCCATTCCCCATGCCGTTCCCGACACGGAGAGCCCTTCTGCAAGAGTCTGATTGTGCGAAAGGGCGGCCTGGCCGCTGACCTCGGTGAACTCAGTCTGCATCCACGCGGGGCCCTGCTGCACGAGTGCCGCGGTCGGAACCAGATCGAGCAGGGCCTGGGCATCCCAGGCCCATACCGCGGCGGGCAGCGCGAGCACTGCAAGCACCGAAAGAACCGCCGGGCAGAGGATCCGCTTCATTTGGGCTGCTCCGGCGTCCAGGACTGCAGGTAGTCGCGTCGGAACACCGTGTCAGCCACCGTCTTGCGTCCGAGCTTCAGGTAGGTCATGACGGTGTGCTTCTGCGGATTTTCCCCGTCGTGGATGTCCACGGCGAAGGGAATATCCCTGTCCAGCGCATTTCGAAAATCGGAGTACGTCGCCTGCTTGAGGAGCCGGTCCCCGGTCGAGAACTCGGCGTACACCGCTCGCAGGCTCTCCTTCTGCACCCAAAGCTGAACCTTCTTGTATGTCGCATCCCTCCGGCTTTCCTTGACCGCGAGCGAAAAGAGATAGCAGGCCGTGCCGGAGCGCTGGGTGTCTTCGAGGGACACCACGTCGTAGTCCTGTGCGAAGCCGGTTCGCACCACGTCCCCGTTCGATGCTTCCCCCATGAGGATCTGCAGCGGTGAGAGCCGGATGGGATTTGTCGTTTTCGGAAAGAGGAGGTAGACGATGTTCCCGTCCATCAGCATCTTGCGTCCGCGCACGGAAGCGGGTTCGGCGAACGCGATGAGGCTCTTGTTCTCCCCGCCCAGCCCTTTCACGAAGCCCCATAGCGTGTTCGAGTCGAGCTGTTTTTCGCCGTCGAAGGACGTCATCTGAAGAACGAAGCTCAGGTCAGGGATGTACCTCCCGGCATCGATGCGCGCCAGGAGCTCCTGAGGCGATTCCGCGTACGCGGATGCCGCGATCCACAGGGCCAGTGTTGCAAGTATCATTCGTTTCATTTCTGTCTCCTATCGCGCTCGCAGAAGCTCCGCGATTCCTTTCCGGGAAGAGAGCATCCCGGGGAAAAGAGCCCCCGCGGTGGAAGCGGCGAGAACCCAAATGCCGTTAGCCAAAAATGTCTTTGCTCCGGGGGTGAAGAATATCCGCAGGGCGCTGGACATGCCGGGCTGGGGCGGCATTGAGATTCCCCCGAAGGCGTTGATGAGACCGGAAAGGCCTCCCCCGGCCATGCAGCCGACGACCGCGCCGGCGATGCCGAGGAACAGCCCCTCGAATAGAAACATGAGGAGGATCTGCGCCCGCCTGGTCCCGAATGCCCGGAGGCTCCCGATTTCACGAAGCCGCTCCAGAACCGCCAGCGACAGCGTACCCGAGATCGAGAAAAGGGCCACGATGAGGACGATGAGCCGGGCCACGGCCAGGACGAGTTGGTAGCTCGTATTGGCCTGCTGGAAATACGGGGAGAGCTGATCCCAGGTGCGGACGGTGAGGCCGTGCAGCGCGGAGGAAGCAGGGGCAGCCCGGAGCGTCGCGGCCACGGATGCAGTGTCAGACGTCGACTTCAGGAATACAATGAGTTGCGGCACCGCCTCGGTGGAAAGCAAGGCCTGCGCATCCGCAAGATCCATGGACGCGGCCGCATTGTCCGCGGCGGCAATCAGGGTGGTCGTCGTGCCCGCGACGGTGTAGCTCTGCGTGTTCACGCCGCCTCCCTTGCTGAGTGCGAAGAGTGAAACGGCCTCCCCCGGCCCCACGCCCAGCTTTCGCGCAACTCCCCGTCCGATCAGGATCCGCCCTTCTTCACCAGTGTCGAGATCCTTTCCGTCGACCACGCTCCTGCGGGTCAGATTAGCGCTTGCTTTCCCCGTGGGGAGGGCGGTGACCCTGACCATTCCGGTCTTGCCATGCGCGCTTGCGATCGCCGCGAAGGAGAGAGCCGGCACCACGTCTTTGACGTGCGGCATGGCTCGCAGCTCTTTCTCGATGTCTCCCGCCGCGTCCAGCATGAACGGGAACGGGTCCGAGTCTCCTTCGTCCAGGAAGGCAGCTGACCGCATGAGCTGGATGTGACCGGTCTCCGAGTGGATCACGGTTTCTCTCAGCCCGTTCATGGAGTAGGTGATGTACCCGTCCAGGAGGGTCAGCCCCACGAGGCCGACGGTGATGGCCAGCAGCGTGGAGACCGTCCGCCGCCCGCCGCGCAGGAGATTCCTGGCAGCCATGAGAATCGTCTTCAGTAAGTGGTTCACAGCTTTCCTCCTAGACCTGACGCAGGCATTCCGACGGCGTCAGCCTCACCGCCCGAAGTCCCGGCAGAAAAGATGCCAGGGCTCCGACCATGGCGGCCGGGATGAGGTTCAACCATACGGATTGCCCGCTCACGAGGATCCTGACGACTATGCGCTGGCCGTCCGTGACAAAGGGAAGCCCTCCGGCCTGGTTGATGAGAATCGAAACGCCAGAGCCCAGCGCCACGCCCAGCGCGGACCCGACGATGCCCAGAAAGCAACCTTCCAGCACGACCAGGAGGAGGACGCCGCTCTTCCTGGTGCCCATGGCGCGCAGCGTTCCCCACTCCCGCATGCGCTCACGGACAATCCTGTTCATGCTGTTGGCGAGGATGAACAGGGTGACCAGCAGGATGATCGCCCGGATCACGTTCAGGAACCCGCCGAACATCGTGTTCACCTGGACGAAGTACGTTGCAAGGTCATGCCACGTGCGGAAAACGACGCCCGGAGGCAACCGGGCGGCCACTGCGCCCACCTCCCGGATATCTTTCGTCAGGACATGAATCACGGGCGCGGCGCCGAGGCTCGTGAAACTCATCGCGATGTCGTAGTCGGTGAATGCGAAGATCTTGTCGCGCCCCGACGCCCTGTAGATTCCGGATACCGTGAAGTCCCTGCCATTCAGCGCCCCGTCCGGAAGGACTGCCATCAGCGTGACAACCGAGCCGGGGCTTGCACCCAGGATCCGGGCCGCTGTTTCACCCAGGACGATGTGATCCTCCTGGCCCGGGGCCGCAAGGGAACCCGCAATCATCGTTCCAAGCCCGAATCGATCCTCGGGAGCCGATGACGGACCGGACGCCGGAGTGAAGTACATGCGCTCCGCGGGGTAGGCCTTCATGAGGAGCGTGACTGACTTCTCCCCGAACCCTGCCACTGCGGTGAAGCCGGTTGAAGGAAAGACCGCCTGCACTTCCGGCTCTTTTCGCACGCCATCCATGATGCTTTCCGCATCCTTGATCTGGAAGGCGAAGGGATTGAACTCGCCGTCCTCGAAATACCCGGCGGAAGCAGCGATCTGGAGGTGGCCGATGCCGGACCGGATGGTGCTGTCCCGGAAGCCGCGCATCAGGGAGCCGATGTAACCCTGGAAGACCACGACGCCGCAGAGCCCGATGATGAGGGCGGAGAGAGTGATGAGGGTGCGGCGCTTCTGGCGAAAGAGATTCCGCCACGCCATCTCGATTGTCTTCATGCCGCGCTCCCATCCTCCGCAATGCGGCCGTCCGTCATGCGCACGATCCGCTTCGCATAGCGGGACACGGCAGGGTCATGGGTGGAGAAGATCAGCGTGGCCCCTTCGATTTCGTTCATCTCCACCATGAGCTGCATGATCGAGCTCCCCGTCACGTGGTCCAGCGAAGCGGTCGGCTCGTCCGCAATGACCAGGCGCGGGCGGCCGACGAGCGCGCGTGCGATCGACACGCGCTGGCGCTGGCCGCCGGAGAGATTCTCCGGGCTGCGGCCGAGGTACTCCGCCAGGCCGACCCGTTCGAGGAGGGCCCTCACCCGTGCCTTCCTCTCGCGGGCAGGAACCTTCTGGAGCAGGAGCGGGTATTCCACGTTCTCATAGACGGAGAGGACCGGGATCAGGTTGAAGCTCTGAAAGATGAACCCCATGGTCCGGTTCCTGAACTCCGACAGCCGTGCGTCCCCGAGGGTGTGCGTGTCCGATCCGTTCACGACCACGCTCCCGGAGGAGGGCGAGTCGATGCACCCGATGAGGTTGAGAAGCGTCGATTTCCCGCTGCCCGACGGGCCCATGAGGCAGACGCGCTCACCCGGCTGGATGTCGATGTTGATATCGATCAGGGCCGGCGTATCCGTCTTGTCCAGGCGGTAACTCTTCTGAACGTTTCTGATGCTGATAAGCGACATACGTGCTCCTTTCAGATCTTTTCTTCCGCGCGGACTGCGCCGTTCGGGATTGCGCGGATCGTGTCGTCGCACCATTCGACCATGGCCTTTGAGAAGCGCTTGCCGAAATCCAGGGACGCAAGCCAGAATGGCAGCCCCGGGGCACTCCTCTGTGGCTCGTTGTTATTCAACGTCTCCTCGATGCCGCGGTAGGCTTCCAGCTTCCTCGCATGCGTTTCACGCTCGATTCGGAGCTTCGCGATGACATCTTCAGCGGGAAGGTCCTGGCCGAAGAAGACCTTCAGCATCAATTCGAAGCGCATTGGGTGGTTCTCCGCGGGTTTCAGGAGCCACTCCCTCAGCTCATCCGTCCCTTTTTCGGTGATCCGGTAGACACTCCTGGGAGGGCGGCCGGCGGTCTGGTGAGACTCTCTTGTCACCAGGGCCTCACTCTCTAGTTTCTTCAGCATGGGATAGATATGCCCGTAATTCTCGCTCCAGAAATGGGCTATGGACATGTCACAGAGCTTCTTGATGTCGTATCCCGAACCTGGAGTGATTCGGAGCACTCCGAGCAGTGCGTAGCGTGTGGTGTTTGTCCTCGGCATCCCTCTATATCCTCCTTTAATATATCCTTGGTTAATACAGTTTAAGGATATATATCCCAATATTATATTTCTGTCAAGTCTTTTTTTGGGGACTGGGTGCGCAAACGTCTGGATTTGTCAAGGTGCTACGATGAGATCCGAAAAGGACAAGCCCAGGTCCGAAGCCAGGCGAGGCTGCGGTTGAATGCCTCTTCGCGAGAGACGATCGGGTGATACCCCAGGTCTCGCACTGCCTTGCGGTGCACGAAGGTGTGGTCGACGCAGGTCTGGATCGCTGCGAATCGGTTGAAGTTGGACCGTGGCGCGACCACCTCCGCGACAGCGGCAAGCCAGTAGGCCAGGGGGTAGGGAATCGATCGCCGGGGCACGGGGAGGTGGAGGGCCCTCAGATACCTCTCCATGAAATCAAAGAGGTTTTCGGCAGGGAAATGATCGCAGATGAAGTAGGCCTGCCCGCCGCGGCAGATCCCGGCCACAGGTGCCGTGCAGCGAGCACGTGCGCGTGCGCCACGTTTTCGGAGTACGCGTGGCTGAACCTCGCGGACCCGTTCCCCAGCCGGAGGGAGACCCCCTTCTTTGCCATGCCGATGATGGTCCCCAGGTGGTACTTGTCCCGCGGGCCGTACATTCCCACGGGCCGGAGCGCGCACGTGGCAAG
Source organism: Spirochaetia bacterium (assembly GCA_049511935.1). GTDB lineage: Bacteria > Spirochaetota > Spirochaetia > SZUA-6 > Fen-1364 > Fen-1364. The sequence continues at coordinate 6,227 of JBEKXR010000226.1, forward strand.
CTCCGGGCCGGCGGATCCGAGGATCATCTTCTCCGCGACGATCTTCGTACGGCTGTAGTCATCCCGCGGCATCCGCGCCGGGTAGGGAAGCGATTCATCGCCGTCCACGATCGGCTTCCTGCCGTCGACCACCACGTCCATGGAGCTCGTGTACACGAGGCGCCTCACGCCCCGGCGCCGGCACGCGTCCAGGACGTTCGCGTTCCCCACGACGTTCACCTCGTCGTACATCTCCCGGGGGATTCGGACGTTCCAGACCGCGGCTGCGGTCTGGAAGACCACGTCCATTACGCTGCAGGCGTCGAGCACGTCGGCGCTGCGGCGGATGTCCCCGATCCGGGCATCCACGACTCCAT
>JBEKXR010000227.1:0-6521 GCA_049511935.1 Spirochaetia bacterium
GTAAGGATAGGAGAACGCATTGGATCGCTCGATCAGGTATTCGCCCGGCTCTCCGTGTACCTGCGAGACGAAAAAAAACTGAAGGAACGACTCGGGACGGCCTTGCTCTACCCCTCCATCGTCCTTGGCGTTGCGCTCATGAGCGCCGTTCTCGTGGTAACAGTGCTCTGTCCTCGCATGCGCGACATCTACTCCCAGATCGGCCCGGGCATGGCGGGAAAGGTCGACTCCCTGATTACCTCGCTCACCTCCGCATCTGCCGTCTTCGCCGCATCACTGATCGGCGCAGTGGCGCTGGTTGCCGGCGCCGCCCGTGCGCGGAGGAAGGCCGGTCCTCTCGCTGTTCGGATCGACGCATTTCTCCTGCGGGTGCCGCTCGTGGCTTCTTTCCTCGTTCAACGGGAGCTCCTGAACTTCTCCTTCGCCATGGAGACCCTGACGGCCTCCGGAGTGAGCGTCGATGAGGCGCTCTCGGAAGGGGCTGGTGCGACCGGAAACAAGGCTCTGCAGAAAGAGATCTTCGAAATTCGAGAAAAGGTGATGAAGGGCGAACACCTTTCAACCGCCTTCTCGCGAAGCTCTCTCTTCCCCCCTCGCGTCGCGCGTTGGATGGGGATCGGTGAGCGCGTCGGTCATGTGGAAAAGGTGTTTGGGCAGCTTCGCTCGTACTATCAACAGGAGGTCGAAAAGTGGCTACACCGTCTGCTGATACTCATCGAACCGGCGCTCATCGTCGTCCTGGGCGTGGTGATCATCCTCTTTGTCGTCTTCTTCATCGTTCCGATATTCTCGCTCTACGGAAACGTGCTCTAGGCGGGAACGAAGCAGGGTGGACCTTCATGGAGGTCCTGATCGTCATCGCAATAATCCTGATTCTTACCAGCGCGGTAGGATTCATGGCGTTCCGTTACGTTGAGAAAGCGCGTCGCGTCGCGGCCAGGAATCAGATCGAGACCCTTTCTCTGGCTCTCAATGCCTATGCACTCGACTGCACTCGGTATCCCACGAAAGAGCAGGGACTCGACGCGCTCTGGGTGAAGCCCGTACTCGAGCCGCTCCCCGAGGGCTGGAACGGCCCCTATGTGAATAAGAGGATCTCGGCTGACCCCTGGGGTCATCTCTACGAGTACAGCGTACCAGGGCCCAACAACCTGCCGTTCGGCATTCGTTCCTTCGGAGCGTGGGGAAGAGAGGGCGGGGAAGGAAATGACGAGGCCATCAGTTCATGGGAAGACTAGCTCGTCCGCATCGCGAAGGCGGCTACATCCTTCTCGACGTCCTCGTTGCGTTGTTCGTCGTTCTCATCGGCTTCGCGATTTTCCTGGACGCAATCCGCCTCACGGGTTCCCTTGCAATGCGGCAGTGCCGACGCGTGGAGACCTTGATCGAGCAGAGAAACGAAAACGTGAAGGAACATCATGATTTTCTGCAGAAGGAATGAGCAGGGCTCGACAATCCTCGAGGTCCTCATTGCCCTTGTCATCCTTACCATGCTTGGCATGGCGACGTGGCATGCAGCAGGCGTCTCGCTGCGCCTTGCCGGAAGGCTTCACGAAAGAGTGCGGGCGAGTTCCAGGCTTCTTCAACTCGACGACGCGCTTCGCGGGCTTGCGGGTCGGGTCTGCCCTCCCTATTGGGCGCCATCACAACTGATCAAGACTGATGAGAACACGCTCAGAGTTGCGTATCTCGACGGTGATCCTGCGAAGAACCTGATCCTGGCGGTTCAGAAGGATTGCCTGGTGATGAATGATCAGAAAAACATCGTGCGATATCCGGGCTTCGCGAGTGTCGAGCTCTCACCCGCCGTGGACAGAGAGCAGAGAGAGTTCGGCATCGCCGTCCGTCTCGTTCAGGAGGGCAGACAGCCTGTCTCGATAATCGTCCCGATTGGAGGATTGCCATTCAGAAGCAGGTCAACGCCGTGAGAGAGCAAAAACCCTGTGACGGATCGACCTCCATTGTTGCGCTGGCTCTTCTCCTGCTGATGACAGCGGTGGCAGTGGGGGGAATTCTCCTGCTCCAGGGAACATTGTCATACATGAAGCGGAGTATGAGCCGACAGGAGCTCCGGCTCTTGCTCCAGACTGAGGCAGAGCGGATCGTCAGGCTTCTTGCGAGCGACCCGACGCCGGAGGCGGATAGTCCTCTGGATCCGGTGTGGGAGAACATCCTGGACACCGGCTCCCGCGGTTTCAAGGTGACACTTCGGGATATTTCCAGCCGCTTGAACGCGAACTGGGTCCAGAAAGACATCCTCCAGAAAACCGCCCTTGCGGAACTCCTGCAGCCGAGCAGCACGGCCCAGGATCTGCAGCAGCGAAGGGAGGACAGAGGGCTCACGACCGACCTTGCTTCGGTGTATGGCGACGTGATCCGTGAAGAGGCGATGTCCCGCTACTTCACGGGTTATGGCTATGCAAATCTCAACACCACCGACGAGCTCGCGCTGCAAAGGCTCTATGCCCTGAGAACGGGAGATGAGGCCGGCGCCGAGGTTTTTCTAACCCGCTGGCAGCACGCGCTCATGCAGAAAAGGGCACTGAAACGCGGTGATGTGAAGGACTTCCTTGGCCAGGACTACGCCGATCTCTATCCGCTGATGAACGTCGAACCGACCTTCAACGTCCATTTCATCGAGCCCCTTCTCCTCGCAGGGCTTCTCTCTCTCACCGAAATGAAGATTCAACAGCCTGACCAGGCCGCTCAACGGATCCTCGGAGCAAGAGACCACGTGGAATTGACAATGGATGCGCTCCGGGGATTGATCGGCGCGGCGGGGGACAACAAGATCTACCAGTACCTGGGCGTCATGACATGGTTTTGGCAGGTCATCGTCGTTCGAAACGCCGCTCAGCTCCGGCTCATCGTCGCCCGGATCCCACCAGAAGACGACGCGCCGCCGAGATTCACAATGATCGAAGAAGGATTTGTACCATGATGAGGCTCGGCTACGCAGAAGGGAAACCAGATGCCGTCAGGCTCTCCGATCTGCAAAACGGGGAGGCCCTGGACGGAGATTCACACGTCAGCGCTTTCCTTGCCTCCCGTCTGGACTTTGACGTCCAGACCCTGGAGATTCCTCATGTGCCGGAAAAGGAGGAAAAGGGACTCATTCGCTACCGACTTCGGGCCCTGTATCCCGGCACCCCCGACGAAACGATCTTCGACTACCGCACGAGACCAGACGGGGCTCGCAAGCGGGTCGTGGTATTCATCTCCAGCAAAACATGCCTCGAGAGATACCGGTCAACGATCTCGAACACGCCGGTCCTGCTGCCGTACTGCCTGATCGAGCGAATGGCGCGTGCCCTGAGAAATGTCCGGGTGTGGTTTTGCCATTCCAGCTGGCTCGAGCTTTCGGTTTTTCGTGACGGGTTTCTCGTTTCTTGCAACGCTTTTCGCAGGACCAGCGAAAACGAACCTGATTGTGCGCGGCTGGATGCTGATCTCCCGGAGGAAGTGCGCACTCTTCCCGCACTGGTAGTCGCTTCGGAATCGGAAATCGTGCAAATCAGAGAGTCGATGAGAGGAGGTCGGGATCGGGATGGTCGCTTTTCCAGCTACGAAGAACTTCTGGCGATGCAGAAAAGGGTCAGCGGCCTCTTTCCCCTGGAGAAGCGCGCGCCCTTCATATTGACTCCAGTCGTCCGGATCCTGTCCCTGTCGGCAGTCGTCACTGTTCTGGGCATGCTGCTCTTCTTCAAACAGCTCTGGCTGGCCGAAGTCGACTTTGCCCGACTGGAGAAAGCTCGCGCAGAGCTCGAAAGCCAGAGTCGGCAGAGCATCGCCATCGAAAAAGAGAGCGACGAGCTCAGCGCCAGCCTTTTCAGGCTGGAAACGAAGCGACCCCGGGATGTGTACCTTCTTCTCTCAGAGCTTTCCCGGGTCCTGCAGGGCGAAGTCCAGATACGCAGTCTGGTCGTCCAAGATGACAGCTTCCAGGTCGAGGCGCGAGGCTCGAATCCCCTGAGGTTGATGGAGGGCTTTCACGAAAGTGCTTCCTTCAGCGGACTGAAGCTCTCCCAGGTAGTCCCCGACGCAGGCTCGGGAGGAGAGCGTTTTTCTTTCACCGGGGAATTCCATGCTCGCTAGACGTGAACGTCTGCTCTCCCTTCTTGGTGCGGTCTTCGCCGCCTCGATTCTGGCTCTCCTGATCACCTTCGGATTGGAGAGACTGAAGGAAGTGCAGGCCAGGGCGCAGCACTCTCACGCACAGATTGCGAAGCTCCGGGGATCGTTGCGTCCCGAATCCGATATTGTCTCCCGGCGGGACAGCCTGAAGGGGAAGATCGAAGCGGCACGCAAGGGATTCTACTCGCAGGGAGAGATTGATCCCTATACGTTCGGGACGCGTATCAAGAAGAAGCTCACGGCACACGGATTGAAGGTGATCCGCTACCAGGTACTGGTCCTGAAGGGCTCCATCAGCATCGAGTTCTCCGTATCGGGTTCGACCAGCTCTTTCATCCTGTTCCTGAAGGAAGTTTCAGAATCCGACAGGTATTGGTCCGTCCCTTCTCTTGCTCTCTCGATGCAGGGAGAGAGCGGCGTCGTGGATTCTGTCTTCAGGATAGGATATGAAGTCCTCGACTTCTAAGCTCGTGCAGGCGATCCTCACGGTCCTGGCTGTCTGCCTGACGGCAGCGCTTTTTGTTCCGACACATTCCGCGGTGCCGGTGGCCGACCAGAGTGTTTCCCCGGTGCCTTCACCGGCTCAGCCCGCACAACAGCAGTCGACTCTACGGCGGGCATCGCATGACGCCATCCTTTCTCTGTTCCTGAAGAAAAAAATGCACGGGCCGAGTCCCCTCGCTTTTCCGACGAGAAACGAACCCCCGAAGAGTGCGCCGGTTCCAGCTCCCTTTTTGAGCTACCTCGGGTTTTACACGGGCTCTCCTGGCACGCCGTGCTACTTGCTGAAGGACACCCGAACGGGGCGGGTGATCGCGGTTTCGCAGGGCGCAAGTTCTCACGGCTGGTCTCTTATCGCGATTGATGACAAGAGAATCACCGTGCAGAACAACGACGAATACTACGTCGTGGACAAGAGGTAGCTATGGCGAAGAGAATGTGTGCATTCCTGCTTGCTGCCCTTCTGCTCAGCGCGTGCGCGACGCAGCAGAAAAGGGACCCCCTCTCGTTCGACAAGGCACCGCTCTTTGGCATGATCTATGATGAGGAGAACCAGCCATGCGCGGGAGCGCGGCTGTTCATCGATGGAGGAGAGGGAAAAGGTGAAACGGGCCTCGTGACGGACATCCGCGGAAGGTTCGTGCTGCCCGACCTGACCCGAGGCGTGCATGACGTGGTGGCAAAGAAAGAGGGATATGAGGAACTCTCGACGAAAATCGCTTTCTTGAACAGAACGGACGCCCTTTTCCTGCGCATGGTCTCTTTCGGACAGCTGCTCACGAACGCCGAGAAGGCCATAGAAGCGCGAAAATGGGAGCAGGCCCAGGAGCTCCTGGGGAGGGCCGGGAAGCTTGATTCCGGTGATTCCGTTCTTCTGTACCTTCAGGCGGTGATGGCATACAGGACAGCAGACTATCCGGCAGCTGTGGGATACCTGAACAACATCCTGGACGAGGGGATCCACGAACCCTCGGTCTACCTCTTCATCGCCGACATATACGAGAAGAAGTTGAGCGATTCGGGGAAGGCCATCGAGAACCTCCAGGCCTACCTGGGAGAGCACGCTGACCCCAACGCTGAAAAACGGCTGGCGGCTTTGAAAGCTTTGGAGAAGTAAGGCGCTGGGCGCTTCCCGGAAGCGCCCTGGAGTTGTGTGATTATCGGGGAAGGCCCCGCTCTTTACGCGAGGAGATCGACCTTGTTCCCTACCCCCTGGGGGTTGATCTGCTGGGCGGGCGGGTTCTTCGCGGCGGTCCGTACCGCGTCGTCGGCGTCTCCGTCCGGCTCCCGCTCCCCCGCAACTTCCTTCTGCGGCTGAACGGCCATCTCGTTGATCCTCTGGGGCTGAGGCATTGCTGCATCTATTCGCATGTTGTTCCTTTCTCTATATATAGCATATCCAATATTCCCGGGAATGCAAGGGATGAGCGCCGACTTGCCGTGGGCTTGAAAAGTGCCCATGCGCGATGCGCGTGCTATTATGGAAGGAAGATGTGCGGCGTTGCGTTCATTGCTCGAGCCCTTCGGACAAGCCTGGTCTGCCTTTGCATTGCCGTTGCGGTCATCCTCAGCTGCTCGTTCGGCCCGCCGCCACCGCCTCCCCGCTACGACCACATCGTCATCGTGGTGGAAGAGAACCACTCCGCCTCGCAGGTGGTGGGAAGCCCCTACCTGTCATCGCTTGCAGCGCGAGGGGCCAGCTTCTCACGGATGTACGGAATCACGCACCCCATCCAGCCCAACTACTTTGCCCTCTTCAGCGGCTCGACACGGGGCGTTACGGACGACAGCCAGTACGACATCGCCGCTCCCAACCTGGCAAACAGCCTGATCGCCGCGGGGCTCACCTTTGCGACGTACAGCGAGGGGCTTCCGTCCATCGGCAG
>JBEKXR010000228.1:0-6388 GCA_049511935.1 Spirochaetia bacterium
CTCTCCACGGACGTGCACACGCATGACACCTACTTCGTGGTCGGGCACTTCCATTACATCATCTTCGGCGGCATGGGGTTCGGGCTCTTCGCGGCCCTGCACTACTGGTTTCCCAAGATGTTCGGAAAGACGTACGACTTCAAGTTCGCCACCGTCTCCTTCATCGTGCTGTTCGTCGGGTTCAATCTCTTCTATATGACAATGCTCATCCTGGGCTGGGCGGGCATGCCGCGGCGCTACTACTCCTACCTGCCGAAGTATACCGACCTGCAGGTCATCGCCACGGTCGGCTCGTGGATCATGGTGGGCGGCCTGGGAATGATGTTCGGAAACCTCGTGCACGCCTTTTTCCGGGGAAAGAAGGCGGAAGCGAATCCCTGGGGCGGGGCGACGCTTGAATGGCAGATCTCCTCCCCCCCGTCATTCGAGAACTTCGAGAAAGTGCCCGTGATCACCCACGGCCCCTACGTGTTCGCCAAAGAGGCGAAGGCCGGAGAGAAGGGAAAATAGAAGATCGATGGAATTGGAAGCGCGCGATCAGAAGGTCTTTTCCAGGGTCGGAATGTGGCTTTTCCTTCTCTCGGAGATCCTCATTTTCGGGGGCCTGTTCCTCGTGTACGCGATGTACCGGGCAAAGCACCCCGCGGATTTCCATGCCGCGTCAATGGAGCTGAGCCGGTTCGACGGAACGCTGAACACCACCATCCTCCTCACCTCCAGCCTCACCGCGGTGCTCGCCATCTTCTCCCTGCAGGAGCTGAACAAGCCCCGACGCGCCGCCCTGTACCTCGCCGCCACGATCGGGTTCGGGTTCGCCTTCCTCGTCGTGAAGGCGTTCGAATGGGGGGCGAAGTTCCAGCACGGGTTGTATCCGCGGGCGGCGGAGCTGGGGACGCGGCCGCACGGGGAGATCCTCTACTTCGGCCTGTACTTCACCATGACGGGGCTGCACGCCCTGCACGTGATCATCGGCATGGTGGTGCTCTCCGTGATGCTCGCCTGGGTCCTCGGGAAGAAGGTCACCCAGCAGAGATCCGCGGTGCTGGAAAACGCGGGCCTGTACTGGCACCTCGTGGACATCATCTGGATCTTTCTCTTCCCCCTGTTCTATCTGATTTCGTAGGAGGGCATGAGTGTCGCACGTTCGCTACTTCTACGTGTGGATTGCCCTGCTCGTACTCACGGCCATCACCGTCACGACCGCGGGACTGAACGTCGGGCGAGTCGGGATCATCGTCGTCCTGGTAATCGCCGCGACCAAGTCCACAATGGTGCTGCTGTGGTTCATGCACCTGCGCTCGGAAAAGCGCCTGCTCTTGAAGCTCCTGGTGCCGATCGCCATCGCGACCCTCGCGATCTTCATCGGGCTCACGTACACGGACATCCTCACTCGGTAGGCGGGGGAATCGGAATGCAAGGAACGACAACGGCCGCGGTGGACAGCGCATTCATCGTCATCATGGCGCTCAGCTTCCTGCTCTTCGCCCTGATCATCTTCTTCACGATCTATTTCGCGGTGCGCTACCGTCGGAGCAGGAACCCTGCACCGTCGGATATCGAGGGAAACTGGATGCTGGAGCTGGCCTGGATCGCCGCCGCGGTCGTTCTCGCGCTGGGGATATTCTTCTACGGGCTCACCGGCTTCCAATTCCTGAAGAACCGGCCGGCCGATTCGATGGTCGTGCACGTGACTGCCCAGCAGTGGTCGTGGCTTTTTACGTACGACAACGGCAGGAAGAGCACGGACCTGGTGGTGCCGCAGGGCAGGAACATCGCACTCACGATGGAAACCAAGGATGTGATCCACGGGTTCTTCATCCCCTCCTTCCGGATCAAGCAGGACATCGTACCGGGCATGAAGACCTACACATGGTTCAAGGCGCAGGATCTCGGCACCTACGATATCCTCTGCACCCAGTACTGCGGCCAGGAGCATTCCAAGATGCTCGCGACCGTGTACGTGGTGGCCCCCGATGTGTTCCAGAAGTGGTACAACGGCGAAGAGGTGGACATCCCCGGCCTCACGGAGTGACCTGCCTGGTGGAGAACATTGCCCGACAGGTGATCAGCGCGGATTATCCTTCAAACGATGCTCGTTGACCGAGATACCCCTGACCAGGTGTTCCTTCAGAATCCGCGTCGCCCAAATGCGGAACTGGGTGCCGCGCTTCGAGTTTACTCGGAAGCCAAATAAAATGATGGCGTCCAGATTGTGGCACTTAACCTGATACGATTTCCCGTCGGTGGCACTAGTTGCATTTTCTGCAACAACTGACTTTCGGCTCATCGCTCCTACTCACGGTAATCGCGGCACATCATGTGGGCTCGTGTCAGATAACGGACAGAATAGTCAAAGGGTTGGAACGGTGGCATTTCCGCTCACCGAGAAGCTTTCTGGAGCTGTCGATAGGGCTTAGTGCCTATAGGCACCTTATTGCTTTACGCGCAATCAAAGGCTGTCATTCCCGCGTTGTCCTTTGCCTTTGCGTCCGCTCCGGCTTTCAAGAGTGTGGTGATCATCTTGGGGTTCTGGTTGGTCAATGACGCCAACTTGATCGAGCGAGGATAGCTTTCGCCCAAGAAAGAGCGCAGTGGCGAGCTGTTTGCCGAAGTAGTTCAGGAATTCGCTTTTTTGCTTCATTCTCTGCTCAGAGATTGGCGCATATGTGTCATACCACCTCAACACCTCATCGTCCAAGCGGATGGGATCGCGGAGCCGCTGGAAGAGACACTCCGTCGTATCCTGCGGGATGATCCGCGAGCCGGATCTCCTCAAACGAGCGATCAGAGATCCAGGTCCGGGCGTGAAAATTGGAGACAGTAGGCCGGGACAGACCTCCCAGCCGAGCGATATCCTCACTTGTCGACAAGTTCACGCCTATGGGTCGGAACCATTCACGCTCTTTGTTTCATCGGATACGCGAAGTGACATACGGCACACAGTCGACGCCCGAAGCTCAGGCGAGAAATCCCCTCGTAAAGGCGCACGCCCTGCGCGCCTCTGCGTCGAGGTCGACCAGAGGCATCAATTCACGGTTGACCCGAATGTCCCGGCCGATCTCTCCGCCGGGCATGAGGAAGGGTTCCATGACGACCCATCCCGGGAACTCGATTTCCTTCAGGGCGGCCCCGATCTCCTTCCAGGGGATATGACCTCGGCCGGGCGGCTTGCGGTTGCTCTCTCCAGTGTGGAGATGGCCGAGCAGCTTTCCGGCGGTCTTGATCGCTGCCTCGAAACTGTCCTCTTCGATGTTCATATGGTAGGTATCGAGGAGTATCCTGAGGTTCGGGCTTCCAACCTGCTGCACGTACCCGACCGCCTCTTCAGCCGTATTCAAGAGGAACTGTTCGAATCGATTCACCACTTCCACGTTGTATGTCAGCCCGTAGTCTTCCGCCTTTTTCATCGCCTCCTTCATGGCGGCAACGCTCCACTCGAGGGCCTGCTGCTTGCTCCCCTGCCGTCCCTCCAGCGCCGCCGGCCAGCAGGAGTAGATGATGCCGGTGAGGCGATCTATCCCGCTGTCCACCATGGCTTCGGCGATCCGGGCGAGGTGCGCAATCCCTGTCTTTCTCACCCCGGGGACGGCGGAGGCCAGGTCCGAGGAAGGAGGCAGCCCAATGCAGCAACTCATAGGAACTCCGGTCTCCGTGGAGGCGGCGCGAAGGCGCGTCCTTTCTGAACTGCTCAGCCTTGCGAGGGTCCCGGCGTTGATCTCCAGGGCGTCAAAACCGAGCCCTTTCACTCGTGACAGGAAGGGCACGAAATCCGCGTCCCAGTCGTGCTCCCAGTACGCGTAGTAGATTCCCACTTTATTGTTCATTCGAGACTCCTCTCTCATTTCCGTGAGGAGAAGGGTTGTGGCCGGCGCCGAAGAGCCGGGTCTCGATGCCCATGACTTTCCCCGCCGCGATCAGTTCCCTCGTGAAGTCTCCGTAGACGCCGTGAATATGGTTGCAGGGGAAACTCGAGAGGAACTCGTCCGCGCTGCACCCGAGCTTTGTGAAGGCGATCGGCCACTGCGGCGTCACCGTCCTTCCGCGCGCAAGCGCGTTTTCGCGGTTGAACTCAACGATGTATCCCGGCACGATGGCAAGCCAGTACCGACCTTCCTTCCTCGCGAGCCTCGCCAGTGTCACCCTGCCCGGCGCGGCGAAGTGGTGCACGGAAGGCCCCCCCGCAGGGTAGTCGGACACCTCGGGGTAGAAGGTCACCTTGCGGAGATTCTCTCGCGCATCCATGGATCGGCCGGCAAAAAAGGTCGGATGGGTCCCCGAGTTCGAGAAGTACCACACTTCGTCCACCGCGTCATAGTGCCGCACATCGGCGAACAGCACGGGCTGCGCGCGCGTGATGTGCTTCAGCACCTGCATTGTGAGCCCCCCGTCCATATCCGATTCCGTGGACGCGATAATCGGCTCGTGGGGCCCTTCCCAATCGTAAGGATCGTTGAGGAAGGCTTCAGCGAGGTCCATGGTGACGAAGTGATCGGTGAGGTCGCCGTGCGCCTTGATGCCGATGAAATCCAGGTGCCGCTCGCGTATGAGGCGCCGCAGTGCGATGTATGCCCGGATCGCAAGCTGGAGCTTCTGGGGGGTGAGCGCCTTCCCGTCGTACTGAATGCTCCCGACGTTATCCTCCAGCCATTTCTGGGCTTCTTGTACCGAGGTCTGATCGACAGCGTCGGCGTAGCGGACGATGTCCTCCTGCTCATTGCACTCGATATCGATGCCAAAGTCGCGCTGCCACTGGTCCAGGTTGGCGACCGCGGTGTACATGCCCAACGGCCTGCCGCCAAAAGTACCGAAGGTCATCCCGCGGAGCATCGAGACAGCTGCCGCGGCGCGAATGTATGCCATTACCTTTTCCCGCGTGTCCTTCTCTCCGATGTCGCCCCAGATCCGGGAGTGCCGATACCCCAGCTGATCCATCGTACCGGCGGCGGCAAGCATCGCGACCATGCCGGGCTCCGAGGGATGGAGGTTAGAAAACAGGATGATCGGCTTTCGAAGTAGGGTCGCCGCGATAGCGGACAGGTGCGGGTAGCACCAGATCGCATAGTTGAAAATGACCAGGTCCACGCCGGCCTGCTGCATGTGCTCCGCCTCCTGGCGCGCCGTCGCGGAGTCCCAGATGACGGCGTGCCCGTCGACGACATCCGCCTCTCCCGTCGCCTCGATCTCCGCCTTCACCCTGTTCTGGTATCTCAGGTTCGTCTCCAGGTGGGCGCGATGGAGGTATTCCCGCCCATCCGAGAAGGTCAACAATCCGACGCGAAACTTCCGCATATCTGCTCTCATTCGCAGGATCGGCCTCTTCTGCACCGCCTGGCACCATTCGAGAGGCCGCCTGAATACAATACGGACCCACGCCGAACGGAGGCGTGGGTCCGTGCTTCATTCATGAAACGCGCACTCGCCCGATGTGCAGCGGATCTAGTCCTTGTAGTCGCGCGACCAGACGTTGGGCATCGCAGCGAGGTTCGCCGGCGTGGCGACGCGGCAGGGAACCAGGTGGGTGCCCTGGACCTTCTGTCCCGCCAGCAGCTCGGCGATCACCGTCACGAGCGCGTCCGCCTGTGCGTAGGCCTCGTAGGTCGCCGAGACGTCGATATACCCATTGATGATGGCATCGTAGCCCTGGGGCTGGACGTCGCAGGTGGCGATCCACATGTGTCCGGCGGTTCCGCTGGGCTCGAGCTTGTCGGCCTCCTTGAGGGCCTTCAGCACGCCCGCGAAGGCGAAGTCGCTGTGGGCGAAGATGGCGTTGGCGTCAGGATGCGCCGCGAGCGCGTTGGCCGTGCCGGTGTAGAAGTTCTCGGGCTTCCAGTCGGTGGGGACCTGGGCGATCGTGGTCCACGCGTGCTTCAGGTTTTCCACCTGGTGCCATGCCTGGCCGCGGTTTACCGCGTTCAGGTCGCGCAGATCACCCATCAGCTCGATGACTTTTCCCTGAATATGGTTCTTTTCCAGCAGTGCCGCGAAGGCCAGTGCTGCCTGCAGCCCCTGATCGAAACTGTCTCCTCCCACGTGGGCATCGGGCCGCACCGTGGCGGACGCCCGGTCGAAGGTGATGAACGGGATGTTCGCCTTGTGGGCGGCGTCGATGGATGCTCCGATCGTCGCTGCATCCTCGGCGCGCGCCACGACGATGTCGACGTGCTGGTTGATGAGGTCCTGGATGTTGGAGGCCTGGGTCGCGGGGTCGCCGTTGGCAACGTTGATGATCCACTGGAACTGCACGTTATTCTTCTCGCCGAACGTCTTGCCGTAGCGCTCCATCTCAACCTCCCAGGCCTGGATCTGGGAGTGGATCTTCTCGTTCCACGATACCCCCACCTTGATGACTTTCACGCCGCCCGCCGCGAAGACTTGGCCGCCCAGGAAC
>JBEKXR010000229.1:0-11403 GCA_049511935.1 Spirochaetia bacterium
GTCCACCTTGCAGAGGCCGGTGACAACCGCCTCGGTGATCCCGGTCTTCCGCGCCGCTGCTTCGAGTTTCTCCTCGTAGTCGGGGAACTCCAGGGGGTTGGCGGTCTCGATGTCCGCGGAGAGCTCCTGGAACACGCCTTCGTCCGCGGTGAAGCGGATGCGCTCCCATGCGGTGAGCCGAAAGTGATGCTGGCAGTGAGGGCAGAGGTAGAGCGTCGCCTCCAGCTCGTGGGCGGTGAGCCGGCGGTGGCAGGAGGGACAGGAGTTGGTTTCGTCGAGGACCGAGCGCTCGTCGCGCTTCCTCTTCACCTGGTGCTCGATGAGATCGCGGATCCAGCCCTGGATCCCCTTGCTGTCTTTCACAGGGCGCCCTCCTTCAGGACTTCTCCGAGAAAGCCGGTCCCGTAGTCCCCCGAGCGGAACCTGGGATGCGCCAGGATCTTCTTCTGCGATTCGATGTTCGTCGCGATTCCCTCGATGACGAGCTCCGACAACGCCCGCTCCATGCGGCGCACGACTTCCGCCCGGTTCTGTCCGTTGACGATGAGCTTCGCCACGAGGTGATCGTACCACGGCGGCACGTGGTAGCCGGCGTAGAGGAAAGTGTCCATCCGCACTCCGAAACCGCCCGGGCTCATGAACTGGGTCACGCGCCCCGCCGAGCGGGCGTTGATGCGGCACTCCATGGCGTGCGCCCCCAGCCGCACCTGGTCCTGCGCGAACTCCAGGGACTCGTCGCTGGCGGCGAGGAGCTGCTGGCGGATGATGTCGATGCCGGTCACCATCTCGGAGACGGGGTGCTCGACCTGGACCCGCGCATTGACTTCCATGAAGTAGTGCTTCCCGTCCTTGACGAGAAACTCGACGGTGCCCGCCCCCGTGTATCCCAGCCCCCGGAGGAGACGCACGGCATCCTCGCCCATTTTCGCGCGCAGGGCGGGCGTCACGACGGGCGAGGGGCTCTCTTCGATCAGCTTCTGGTGGTTCTGCTGGACGGTGCAGTCTCGTTCGCCGAGGTGGACCACGCTGCCCTTGCGATCCGCCACGATCTGGATCTCCACGTGCCGGGGGTTCTCCAGGTACTTTTCCAGGTAGACCGTGCCGTCGGCGAACGCCTTCTCCGCCTCCTGCGATGCGATTGCCAGCACGTCGGCCAGCTGGCTGCCGCTGTACACGATTCTCATGCCCTTGCCCCCGCCCCCCGCGGCGGCCTTGACGATGACGGGGTACCCGATCGCGTCGGCCGCGTGCAGGGCCTCCTCGGCGTTGCCCACCGATCCGGAGCTGCCGGGATCACGGGAATGCCCAGGTCTTTCGCCGAGTGTTTCGCCCGGATCTTGTCGCCGAGCAGCTCGATGACCTCGGGCTCCGGGCCGACGAATACCAGCCCCGCCTCTTTCACGTCACGTGCAAAACCGGCGTTCTCCGCGAGGAAGCCGACCCCGGGATGCAGCGCGTCGCACCCGCTCAGGACGCCCGCCGTCACGAGGTTCCGGATGTTGAGATAGCTCTCGCGCGCCGGGGGCGGGCCGACGCACACGTGTTCGTCGGCGAAGCGGACAGGAAGCGAATCCGTGTCGGCCTGTGAATGCGCCACCACGGTCCGGATGCCCATCTCGCGGCAGGTGCGGATGATGCGGACGGCTATCTCCCCCCGGTTGGCGATCAGCAGACTCTGGATCATGCCCGGCGGACCTCGAAGAGGGGCGCGCCGAACTCCACCATGTTGCCGTTGTCCACGAGGATGGCCACGATCTCCATGTCGAACTCCGCCTGGTACTCGTTCATCAGCTTCATGGCTTCCAGGATGCACAGCGGCTTGCCCTTTTTCACCGTGTCCCCCTTCTCCACGAAGGGGGGCGCATCGGGCGCGGGGGCCCGGTAGAAGGTCCCGACCAGCGGGGCACGGATGAACTCCGTGTCAGCCCCGCGCTTCACGGGAGGAGCCTCATGAACCGGATGCGCTGCGGGAGAAGCGGCGACTGGGGGAGCGGAGTGGGGGACAGGTCCGGCCTTTTTCAGGCACACTTCTTCGCCGTCCTTCTTGTACACGATCTCCGACAGGCCGCTTTTTTCAAATCTCTCCATCAACGCGTACAATTCTTTCAGTTCCATGTTTCAACCTCTCGTTCGGGCCTGGAAAAATGTTTCACCTCGAGCTGTTTCCATTACTAAATTAGTCGGAAATTAGCATTTGCCTCCGGCAGTGTCAATTCGTGGGGGATAGTGGTAGTCTTCCGCCATGACCGACATCAAGTCTCTCCTTCCCCACAGGGATCCTTTCCTGTTTGTCGACAGGATCGAAAAGGAGGACGCCGAAGAAGTGGTGGCATACCGGCGCTTCACGGGCGCAGAGCCATTTTTCGCAGGACATTTTCCGCAGTACCCCGTCGTACCCGGAGTTCTCCTCATCGAAACCCTTGCGCAGTGCGGGGGTGCGGGTTTGAGGATGACCACGGGCGCATCGGGGATTTTCTTCCTTGCGGCGGTCGAGAAGGCGAAATTCCGAAGGCAGGTGAAACCCGGCGACGAGGTGCGCTGCGTCGTTCGGACACTACGGCTCAGCAAGTCGATGCTCCGCCAGGCAGGAAAGGCCTACATGGGCGAAGAGCTCGCGGCGGAAGCCGAGTGGCTCTGCCTGATCGGAGACGCGCCCACCGCGCAGCCTGCCCGCTCACCTCAGCCTTCCGCGGGTATTTCTTCGACATCGGCCGGTTCCACCTGGCTGTCCGCCACTTCGCCCAATGGCGGATGTGACGGGAGCGCGCCCGCCGACTCTTCCTTGAGCTTGAGCGTCTCGCCGAACCAGGAGAAGGCGGCAGCGAGCCGGTCCGTCAGCTCGCGCATGTCGTGCGACACCTCGAGGATGGACCTGATGAGCGCATCCACGCCGGCAAGCCCGTCCTGGATGTGAGTATGCGCGCGGCTGACGTCTTCAAGGGCGCGCGAGTTCTCCGATATCATGGTGCGGATTTCCTCGCTCCGTTTCACGATCTCCGAAAAGCCGGTGCCCAGCCCCTTGATTCGTCCCACACCCTTTTCCACGCCCCTGTTCGTGTCCCTGATCGTCGCGCTGACCTGGTCGGACACGATGCGGGTGAGGTCCGAGAGCTTGCGGATCTCCTGGGCGACCACGCTGAACCCCTTGCCGGCCGTCCCGGCTTTTGCGGCCTCGATCGAGGCGTTCAGGGAAAGCATGTGGGTCTTCTCCGCGATGCCGATGATCTGGCTCACGGCCTTCCTGATGACGATCGAGCGCTGGTACAGGGCCTCCATCTCCTGCAGGGTCTCCTGGATCTGCGCATTGAAGCTTGTGATGAGCCCGTCCACCTGCTCCGTGTAGCCGAGGATGTCCTTTTCCTTCGCGACGACCCGGGATTCGCCTGTTCCCGCTTCCTCCAGGGAGACAATGAGCCCTCCGAGCGTGAAGGATTGCTTCTGCGCGCTCTCCAGCAGCCTGCCGGAAAGCTTCATGATGTCGACATTGCGCTTTTCCAGCAGCTCCTTGCCTTCCCGGATGCGCTCGATCATCTCCCAGTCAGTCTCGATGCGCTCGATCAGCTCCTGGCTGGTCTGGCGGTACATTCCCTGGGTACGAAGGAGGTCGGTGGTGAACTGCCAGCTCTGGAAGAGGGCGATGATGGTGCCGGGAAGGAACGCCACGAATCCGCGCCCTGGCAGGAGGTAGTCTCCCAGCACGACGGCGCCGAGACCCAGGAAAAGCGCGAATGCCAGGAACATGGGCTGAACGGCGCGCTTGAAGCCCGCGCGCGCCCAGCTGATTGCTGCCAGGATCGCGATCACGGCGAAGGAAACGGCCATGAGGCTGCGCATCACGGTGTTCGCCAGGCCCAACACGTCTGTATCGGGTGCGAAGAGGAGGACGCACCCGGCCAGGAGCGGCGGGACGAGGAGCGGGACCAGATACCGGACCCTGATGGATTTCAGCATGGAGAGGATCGAGTACGCGATCAGGAGGGCGGCAGCGAGGAATGCCGTGTTCGAGATCTTCGCCGCCACGGCCAGGGGCAGGAATGTGGCGAGAATCGAGGGAACGAGCTCGGAGATCGCATTGAGGAACAGGGCGATGCAGAGGAAATAGGTCTCCCGCGCGCGCTGCCGCATGGCGAGGGCGAAAAACTGGATGGAGAGGAGCAGGGAGAGCATGCCGGCGAAGATCCTTATTGGAACGAGCAGAAGGTTCACGAGCACCAGCCGGGCCGGAAGGTCTGCCTGCGCCACGATCGCGAGCACGGGGGTCGGCTGCTCGGGAACGGCCTGGTGGAACCGCACGGTGATCACGTGAGAGGATCGTGTGCCCAGTACGGGGAGGAGGAACCCCCTGTACCGGGGAACACCGCCGACGGCCGGACGCACGACCTCCATGCCGTCCAGTGAGATCGCTTCCGTCGCGATGGTGGGGCCGGCGAGCAGGGCGTAGGAGCCGGCGTCGAGTGTCCCCTCGCTCCGCAGCCACATGGCGCGCGCCTCGGGCACCACGGGCGTCCACACGGCGCCCAGATCCGCCGCAACGGCGGAGGCGCATCCGCAGAGCAGGAGGAAGAGGGCAACGCGGACACTTTTCATGGACTGCTCCTGCCCGATAGTATAGAGAAAAATGGCCGGAATTGACAGCGCACTCCTCCGATGATACCGTATCCTGGTTCCCTCCGCGAAAGGGCGCTCGTGGCTGAAATTCTATAGAAGATCATCGAAGAGCTCTCGGACGGATTCCTCATCATACCGGGATCATGGAGAATCCCCCTCCCTTCGAGCGGGAGGCCGTGATCGAGGACCGGGTCGGGAGGCCGCGCCGCTTCATCGTCTCCACCCTCTCGGTGGAGGGAAACGCGAGGCTGTACACGCTGGCGAAGGTCACCGCGTCTCCGGCCGGATCGAACGGTGACCTCGTGCGCTACCGCCGGCAGCTGGACCAGCTGTTCCGCAACATCTGGGATCCGATCATCTCCGCGGACCTGAGCGGTTCCATCACGCTGGCAAACCCCTCCTTCTACCAGCTGATCGGGTGGGACGAGGGAGAAGATGCCGGAGCTGGAGGACAAGATCCTGCGCCTGGCGGAAACGGATATGGTGTACAACCTGGAGACGCACCTCTCGACGAAGGGCTCGCAGCCGCGGCGCGTCCTGGACACCTCCTGGGTCACGCGCGACGAGCGCGGCGTGGCCACCGGGTACACGACGCACTTCAAGGACGTGACCTACGTGAAAAACCTCGAGGCGCGCCTCAAGATCTCCGCGCGCAACTACATGGTCCTGTTCGACACCATCCTCTCCTCGATCGTCATCGTCGATCCGCTGGGAAAGATCCTCAACTGCAATTACTACGCGGAAAAAATGTACGGCTACATGCGGCAGACGCTGGTCTCCCGGGAGTTCAACGAGGTCTTCCAGGTGCAGAAGAAGGGGCTCCCCATCGAGCAGATCATCGGCCTGGTGAACAGGAACAAGGGCAGGCACGTGGAGACGGATGTGCCCCGCCGCTGCTCGGACGGCACGATCAAGTTCACGTACGCCTCCTACTCGGCCCTCACCAGCACCTCCGGGGAGACCATCGCGTACGCCATCATGGAGAGAGACCTCACGGAGCGGGTGAGGCTGGAGAAGAAGCTCCAGGCCTCCTTCAATCAGATCAAGGACACCCAGTCGGCCGCCATCCTCGGATTCGCCCGGCTCACCGAATATCGGGACATGGACACTGGCAAGCACCTCGAAAGGGTCCGGGAGTTCACGCGCGTGCTCGCCCTCGGGCTGGCGAAGCTCCCGAAGTACGCGGACTACATCACGGCGGAGTACATCGAGGATCTCCGCCTCTCCTCGGTCCTGCACGACGTGGGCAAGGTGGGCATCGAGGATGCGCTCCTGCTGAAACCCGGTAAGCTGAGCCGGGAGGAGTTTGAAAAGATCAAGGTGCACACCACCCTCGGCGGGGAGGCCCTGCGCGTGGTGGACCGGGAAATCAAGCGGGAATCCTTCCTCACCCTCGGCAAGGAGATCGCATTCTCACACCACGAGCGCTGGGACGGGACGGGCTACCCCTCCGGGAAGAAGGGCAGCATCCCGAGAGCATCGACGACATTCTGACCGCGTCGGACGCGTAACCGGCGGGTCCAGAGAAAAAGCTTTCGCCGCAGGGCCGATTCGGCTATACTTGGCGTGGAATGGCTTCGACAATCGACATCACCGATATTCAGAAGGCCGCGCTGCACTCCATTCCGCTCACGTTCAAGCTCACGAGCCTGCCGCATGAAGCCCACGCCCTGCTGGACCGGATCCTCGAGGCGTACCTCGTGGAGCTGGGCCAGGAGCGCATCCTGGAGCCCCTCTCCTACTGCCTGAAGGAGCTCATCATCAATGCACAGAAGGCGAACATGAAGCGCCTGTATTTCGAGGAGAAGGGACTCGACATCGACAATGAAGCCGACTACGACGCCGGGATGCGCAACTTCCGCGCCGAGTCCTCGGAGCGTCTCGAACACTGGCTGGACCTCCTGAAGCAGCGCGGGCAGTTCATCGGCGTCACCTTTCACACGACGGGAAAAAGCCTCGCCATCTCCGTGCGCAACAGTGCCGAGCTCACCTCTCGGGAGCAGGCGCGCATCTACGACAGGATCGCCCGGGCACGGGCCTTTCACTCCTTCGTGGAAGCCCTCGCCCAGCCCATCGACACCACGGAAGGCGCAGGCCTGGGCATCCTGATCCTGCTGCAGTTCCTGAAGCGAATCGGGCTGGGCGAGGAGGCATTTGCCGTGGAGGCCCGCAACGGGGAGACGATCGCCGGGCTCACGATCCCCATGAACCAGGTCCAGCTGGAGAAGATCGGCGTCCTCACCGAGGCAATCGTCAGGGACGTTGATGCGCTTCCGCATTTCCCGGAGACGATCCTGGAGCTCATCCATCTCACCGAGGATCCCCGCGCCACCGTGGCCCAGATTGCCGGCAGAATCGCCACGGACCCCGCGCTCACCGCCGACTTATTGAAGCTCGTGAACTCGGCTTACTACATGCTTCCCCGCCGGGTGAACAACATTCTCCAGGGCGTGAGGATCGTCGGCTTGAAGGGCCTCCGCAACCTCCTCTACACCTATGGGGCGCAGAAGATCCTCGGCGAGAAATACGCAGAAATGAAAACGTTGTGGGAGCACTCCTACCGCACGGCGTTCTACTCGTTCATGCTCGCGAAGAGCTTCAAGCCGAAGGCCGACATCCTGGATGACGTGTACGTGGCCGGCATCCTGCACGACCTGGGGCAGATCATCGTGACATACCTGCACCCGCAGGCGATGGAGCAGATGGCGCGCTTCTGCAAGGACAAGGATATTCCTCCCCGCATCCTGGAGCGCTTCTCCTTCGGGCTGAACCATGCCGATATCGGGGCGCTGATCGCGCGGAAATGGAACTTCCCTGAGCAGCTGGTGCATGGCATCAAGCACCACCACGAGCCCCTTGTCACCCCCCTGCAGTACAAGGACGTGGTCTTCTGCGTGTACCTGGCCAACGCGTTCTGCGGGCTGGAGAGGGACTTGATCACCTTCGAACAGATCGAGCGGCCGGTGCTCCTGGATTTCGGGATCCGCGCCGAGGAACAGTGCCGGAGCATATTGGTGAAGCTCCAGAAATCCTTCGAGCGGCGCACCGCAACTTTCTGACGAATACCTGAGAAAAATACTTGACAATCATTCAGAGTCCGCATATACATACAGCACGATGACTATCGGCCGCAGGGCTCTCACCCTTTCCGGGCTCGTCCTTATTCGCGTCCTCCTTGAGAGGAGAATCCGACGCCCGGGAGGGTAGCGCGCAGCCGTTGACGACGCACAGCGCGGGCCGTTCTCCTTCCGGGAGAACGGCCTTTTTTTTACTTTGACGGTGAGGAGGGATCATGACAGCCGGGACTCACACACGCCGCAAAGCCGCGGTTCAGGAGGGCGCTTCGCGCACCCCCCACAGGAGCCTGCTTCACGCCATGGGCTGGGACAGGAACGCCATGGGAAGGCCGGTCATCGGCATCGCCAATTCCTACAGCGAGCTCATCCCCGGACATCAGCACCTGCGCCAGCTCTCCCAGAGCGTCCGCGAAGGGATCTGGTCGGAGGGGGGCGTGGCCTGCGAGTTCGGCACCATCGGCGTGTGCGACGGCCTCGCGATGGGCCACGCCGGGATGAAATACTCCCTGCCCAGCAGGGACCTGATCGCGGATTCCATCGAGATCGTGGCGCAGGCGCACGCGCTGGACGGGCTCGTTCTGGTGGTCAACTGCGACAAAATCGTGCCCGGCATGTTGATGGCCGCCGCCCGGCTGGACATCCCTTCCGTCATGGTCTCCGGCGGGCCGATGCTCGCGGGCAGTTTCGACGGGAAGGACGTCGGCCTGGAGGCGGTTTTCGAAGCCGTGGGGAAGCACACCGCCGGCAGGATGACCGATGCGGACCTGGCCCGGCTGGAATGCAGCGCCTGCCCCGGGCCGGGATCCTGTGCCGGCCTGTTCACGGCAAACACGATGAACTGCCTCTCGGAGGCGCTCGGGCTCGCGCTGCCGGGGAACGGAACTATCCCGGCGGTGCACGCGGACCGGGCGATCCTCGCGCGTGAAGCGGGACGCGTCGCTGTCCGTGCCGTGCGGGACTCCCTCACTCCGCGGAAGGTGCTCACGCGAGCCGCGTTCCTGAACGCGGTCGCCCTGGACATGGCGCTGGGCGGATCGACGAATACGGCGCTGCACCTGCCGGCGATTGCCGCCTCCGCAGGAGTGCCTCTCGATCTGGACGACTTCGACCTGCTGAGCTCGCAGGTTCCTCATCTCTGCTCCCTCGCCCCGTCGGGCCCCTTCTACATGCAGCACCTCCACTCGGCAGGAGGCGTGATGGCCGTCATGAAGCTCCTGGCGCGCCTGGGCAGGATCGACGGCAGCGCCCTCACGGTGTCGGGCTGCCCGATCGCGGAGTCATACGGGCCGGCGCCCGAGCCGGACGGGAAGTACATCGCGCGCCCCGATTCGCCCTATCATCCCGAGGGAGGGCTCGCCGTGCTGAAGGGTAACCTGGCGCCCGAGGGGAGCATCGTCAAGAAGGCGGCCGTGGATCCGTCGATGCTCGTTCACGAAGGACCGGCCCGGGTCTTCGATTCGGAAGAGGATGCACAGGAGGCGATCCTCGGGAATAGGATCAGGCCCGGCGACGTGGTGGTCATCCGCTACGAGGGACCCCGGGGCGGACCCGGGATGCGCGAGATGCTCTCCCCCACCGCGACCATTGCCGGCATCGGTCTGGACAAGGAAGTTGCCCTCATCACGGACGGACGGTTTTCCGGGGCAAGCCGCGGAGCCTCGATCGGGCACATCACCCCCGAAGCCGCCGCGGGCGGCCCCATCGGCATCGTCCGGGAAGGGGACATGATAAGGATCGACATCCCCGGGAAGCGCCTGGACCTCCTGGTCGACGAGCGGGAGTGGCAGGTGCGCATGCGGAGTTTCCAGCCGAAGCCCACGGCGAGCGGAAGCCGCTTTCTCGACGCCTACGCGGCCCGCGTCGGTCCGGCCTCGCAGGGGGCTCTCGCGGAAGGAAAGAGGAACGCACCATGAAACGGAGCGGAGCGCAGCTTGTCATCGATGCCTTGAAGGCGGAGAAGGTGGAGATCGTCTTCGGCTTCCCCGGCGGGGTCGTCATCCCGGTGTTCGATGCCCTGTACGGCGAGCGGGGCCTGAGGCTGGTGCTCGCGCGCCACGAACAGGGCGCGGTACACGCCGCCGACGGATATGCGCGGTCCACGGGACGCGTCGGGGTCTGCCTCGTGACGAGCGGGCCCGGCGCGACAAACACCGTGACGGGGCTCGCAACCGCCAACTTCGATTCCGTGCCCCTGGTCGTTCTCACCGGTCAGGTGACCCGCAACATGATCGGCAACGATGCGTTCCAGGAGGCCGATATCGTCGGCATCTCCCGGTCGGTGACGAAGCACAACTACCTGGTCACCAACCGGGTCGACCTCGGGCGCATCATCCGTGAAGCTTTCTACATCGCCCGGAGCGGCCGGCCCGGGCCGGTGCTCGTGGACATGCCGAAGGACATCCTGATCGAAGAATCCTCCGAGCCGCTGCCGGAGTCGGTGTCCATCCGCGGCTACAATCCCGTCTCCAAAGGCCACCCCCTGCAGATCCGCAAGGCGGCGCAGGCGCTGGCGAAAGCGACGAAGCCGCTCTTCTACGTCGGCGGCGGCCTGCACATCGCGGGGGCGGCGGAGGCGTTCCGCAGGGTCGAGGAAGTCGTGGACGTTCCCACCGTCTCCTCACTCATGGGCATCGGGATACTCCCGAGCACTCACCCGAGATTCCTCGGGATGGTCGGCATGCACGGCACCTTCGCGGCGAATACCGCCGTGCAGAACTGCGACCTGCTCTTTGCCATCGGGACCCGGTTCGACGACCGTGCCACGGGCGACCTCGCGAAGTTCGCCCCTCATGCCTCGGTCGTGCACGTCGACATCGATCCGGCCTCCATTTCCCGCAACGTGGCGGTGGAGATCCCGATCGTGGGAGACGCGCGCCTCGTGCTCGAGGACCTCCTTCCCCAGGCCGTCAAGCCTGCCCACGGGCAGTGGGTGGCGGAGACCGACGAGTGGATGAGATCCCACCCCCTCGGGGAGATCGGCGGCAATGCCAGGCTCTCACCGACCGTCGTCATCCGCACGATCGCCGCGGCTTTTCCAGACGCGATCATCACCACCGAGGTGGGCCAGAACCAGATGTGGACCGCGCTGTACTACACCTTCAGTCAGCCGCGCTCGTTTTTGACATCCGGCGGTCTGGGAACCATGGGATATGGGTTCCCCGCGGCGATCGGCGCCCAGCTCGGCAATCCCCACCGCCGCGTCATCGACATCGCCGGGGACGGCTCGATCCAGATGAACATCCAGGAGCTGGCCACGGCCGTGAGCGAGGGCGTGCCGGTGATCGTCGCCATCCTGAACAACGGATACCTTGGGATGGTGCGGCAGTGGCAGGAGGTTTTCTACAAGCGCCGCTATTCCGGGGTCTGCCTGGAGCGAACCGGGCGCTGTCCACCGGATTGCGCGAAGCCCGACGAGAACTGTCCGCCCTACGCCCCCGATTTCGTGAAGCTCGCCGAGGCGTACGGGGCGGCGGGAATTCGTGTCATCGAGACGCGGGAGATCGAGCCGGCGCTGCGGGAGGCTCGACGGATCATGGACAGGCCGATCTTCATCGATTTCCGCATCGAGAGGGAGGCCAACGTGTGGCCGATGGTGCCGGCGGGCGCCGGTATCCACGAGATGATGAACGCCTGACGGGAGGAGCGGATGACGCACATCATTTCCCTGCACGTGGAAAACCAGTAGGGCGTCCTTGCGAGGATCTCGGGGCTCTTCTCG
>JBEKXR010000230.1:0-6344 GCA_049511935.1 Spirochaetia bacterium
GTCGTCCTCATCCTGATCAGCTCGCTCATCTCGGAGACGTTCTTCACGTCACGCAACCTCATCAACATCTCCCGCCAGATCGTGACCAACGGGCTCATCAGCCTGGGCATGCTCATCGTCATCCTCACTGGCGGCGTGGACCTTTCCGTTGGATCGATCGTCGCTCTCTGCGGGATCATGGGAACGGGCCTCCAGAAGCAAATCCCCATGCCCCTCGCCATCCTCGCTGCGCTCGTCGTCGGTATCGCGGCGGGATCGGCGAACGGGTTCTTCATTGCCCGGTTCAAGCTCCAGCCGTTCATCGTGACACTGGCGACAATGGGCGTGGTGCGCGGCGCAACCTACGTGTTTTCGGAAACCCCGCAGACACCGACCAACCCGGCATTCCGCGCGCTACTCGGCGGAGGCTTCATCGGTCCCGTGCCCACGGCCTTCGTGATCATGCTCGTGTTTTTCGTCATCATCTGGATCTTCCTCAACCGCACCATTCCCGGCCGGGCCATCGTGGCCATCGGCGGGAACGAGGAGGCCGTGCGCCTGGCGGGAATCAACGTGAGAGGACATCTGCTGCTCACCTACATCCTCTCGGGGCTGTTCGCCGGCATCGCTGGGGTGCTCCTTGCCTCACGCCTGGGCATCGCTCAGCCCAGCTTCGGCGCGGGCTTCGAGCTCGACGCGATCGCCGCCGTGGTCATCGGGGGCGGCATCCTGGGCGGCGGGGGGGGAGGGGCCATTGGCACCTTCTGGGGAGTGCTCATCCTGGGAGTGATCGACAACCTGCTCAACCAGTTCAACGTCCAGTCCTACTACCAGCAGATCATCAAGGGGCTCATCATCCTCGCGGCGGTCCTCTCGCGCCGGAAGAAATGACACGGGGGGCTGCCGTGGATTTCGAAAAAAAACTGATGGATCTCGGTATCCAGGTGCCAGCCGTCCCGCCGAGAGCAGGCTTGTACGTCCCCGCCGTCCGGACGGGGAACCTCGTCTTCTGCTCGGGGCAGGGCCCGATTGCTGACGGCGTGCTGAAATACGTGGGACGGATCGGTGACACGCTGGTTCTCCAGGACGGGGTGAACGCTGCCAGGATCTGTGCCCTGAACTGCCTCGCGGAAATCCGATCGATTCTGGGCTCCTTGAACGCCATAAAAAGATTCGTCCAGGTCAGGGGTTTCGTGAACAGCGCACCGGATTTCCTGGATCAGCCGAAGGTGGTGAATGGGGCCTCGCAGCTCCTTCTCGATGTCTTCGGACCGGCAGGCGAGCACGTCAGGACCGCCGTCGGCACGTCGGTTCTTCCGAGCAACATCGCCGTGGAAATCGAGATGGTGGTGGAGGCGCTCGACGCCGGGGAATAGGAAGGAGAACGCCGATGGCTGGTTTTCGTTTGCCGGCAGTCCCTGCTGAGCTGCAATGGCGGCTCGATCCGGTTGAATGGGCGGTTGAAGAAGGCGGGGGACTTTCGATCCGCTCCGGGGAGAGGTCCGACCTTTTCTTCGACCCAAAGGGCGGTACGAAAACCGACGCGGCGCCTGCAGCACTCTTCACGCCGCCGGACCGGAGCTTCACTCTGTCCGCCCGGGTAAGTGTCGGGTTCGCATCGACATTCGACGCAGGTGTGCTCCATGTGCGCGCGGGGGCGGATCGATGGGCGAAGCTGTGTTTCGAGTATTCGCCCCAGGGTGAGGCGATGGTCGTCTCCGTTGTGAATCGTGGGCTCTCCGACGACTGCAATTCGGTCGTTGTGAGCGGGGAATCGGTGTACCTTCGGGTCGCCCAGGGTGAGGCGGCGACCGCCTTCCACTATTCACTCGACGGGGCGCACTGGAGCTTCGTACGCTATTTCTCTCTCGGCTCCCTCAGGGGTCTCCGTGTCGGCTTTTCCAGCCAGTCGCCCACCGGGAATGGATGCCGGGCCGTGTTCTCGGAGATCAGGTACCGGCCCGGCTTTCCCTTCGATCTGCGGAGCGGGGAATAGCGTCAGCCCCTTACTGTCGAGTGAGCGTGAAGTTGCTGCCTGCCGAAACACCAAAGCCCGTCAGAGTGAGGGTGCTGTTGCCAGGCCCAAATACGTAGCTGTAATCCTGGACTATACCACCCGCTGCCGTCAGATGGATCGTGGAAGCACCCTTGTTTTCTGTGTAGTTGCCGCTGAGGGGGATGCCGAGCAAGGATTGAGTGAATGTGCCGTACGAAGTGAACGTGAAAGTAAAGATCCCCAGCTCACTCCACGTTCCTACGAGCGGATCGCTGCTTCCTCCCGGTGTAGGACATCCCGCTAGCGTGCCGAAGACAAGCACTACCCCCAGGACGCAGAGGCTCACAACCAGCCCTTTTCTCATTGTACGATTCC
The DNA here is from genome assembly GCA_049511935.1 of Spirochaetia bacterium. Lineage (GTDB taxonomy): Bacteria > Spirochaetota > Spirochaetia > SZUA-6 > Fen-1364 > Fen-1364. The sequence continues at coordinate 2,351 of JBEKXR010000230.1, forward strand.
TTTTTATGAAAGATTTTGGAACGCGCCTTGCACGAACATAAGAGATTATAGCGCCTCTCTTCCTTTTTCAATCCTTGTCGCATTCGACGGCTGAGCCGAATCTTCAGCCTGACAGGTTCAGGATCGCGCTTAAATCTCGAGCCGTTCTCCCTGAGAAGTAGCGCGTTCTCAGCGTCAAACGCGCCATGCGAAGCAGGGGAATTTGACAATCGCTCTTCATCCCGTGAAATCTGCTGTGCTCGCTCAGAGGATGTGAGTAATTTTCGCGCAAGGAGACACAGCATGAACACGTATGTCCTGTTGTACAAGGGCGGCAAGGCCGGAGCCAATCCGGCGGAAGTCGAAAAGATCATGAAGGTCTGGATGGGCTGGTTCGAGAAGCTCGGCAAGGCCCTCGTCGACGGCGGGAAGCCGTTCGGTCAGGGAAAGGTCGTCACTTCGTCGGGGATTCGCGACGGGGCGAACGCTTCCAACGGATACAGCATTATCCAGGCAGACAATCTTTCGGCAGCGGCGGCCGTTGCCAAGGGATGTCCCATCATCGCCGACGGAGGAGAGGTGCAGGTCTTCGAAACAGTCGCGATGTAGGAACTATGGCCCCGGGCCACGGCTGCGAGCCGTTGGCCCTCGGCCCATTTCAGTCTCCAGCCTGGTCGACGAGCGAACGCAGGTAGTCGACGCTCATCCTCACCAGCTCTTCCACCATGACCCCGGTACCCATCCTGTTCCCTGCCGGGAGCCGTATATTAGCATTGCAAACGTAAAGGGGGCACGGTGAGACGTCAAAGCCTGTGGTTCGAGGGAGGTGAGCGGGTTTCGCTGCGGGACGACTCCCTCGATCCGCCGGATTCGCACGAAGTGCTGATCGAGACGCTCGTGAGCGCAATCTCTCCCGGCACGGAAATGCTCTTCTACCGGGGGGAGATCGAGGAAGGGACCGCGGTGGATGCGGTGCTGGAAGGCTACCCCGGCCGCCTGAAATACCCGCTGCCCTACGGCTACTCGAGTGTCGGACGGATCGAGCGCGTCGGCCCCGGGGTCGACCCCGCCCTGGCAGGGCGGCTGGTTTTCGTGTTCATGCCGCACGCCTCCGCTTTCCGCGTCCCCGAGCGCCGTGTCATGCCTGTTCCCGAAGGGATCGAGCCCGAGGACGCGGCGTTTCTCGCCGCCGTGGAGACGGCGGTCAACCTCGTGCTCGATGCCGGGCCGCTCATCGGGGAGCGCGCGAGCGTGTTCGGACTCGGGGTCGTCGGCCTCCTCACGACCGGCCTGCTCGCGCGATTTCCCCTTGCCCGCATTTCGGGCTGGGATCTGCATCCCCGCCGCCGCGAAGCGGCGGCCCTGTTCGGAGTGGATGCGGCGGACCCGGTGACTTCACCGCCGCCCGGGGCGACGGAGGACCTTGCGATCGAGGTGAGCGGATCGGCGGAAGGTTTCCGCCTCGCCCTCGCCTCCTGCCGGTTCAGCGGCCGGCTCGTGGTCGGCTCCTGGTACGGCATGGGAACGAAGCGCAGGGCGGTCGACGCCTTCGACACGGCATTTCACAGAAACCGTGTCCGCATCGTCTCCAGCCAGGTGAGCACGATAGATCCCGCCCTCTCGGCACGATGGACCCGGGAGCGGCGGCTCGACGCCGCGTGGGAAGCGCTCCGCATCCTCCGTCCCTCCCGGTTGATCACTCACCGTGTCGCGTTCAGCCGCGCGCAGGAGGCATACCGGCTCATCGCCGGCTCGCCGGGAGAGACCATCCAGGTCATGCTCGTCCACGGAGACGAAGAAACTCGGCGACGCTCTCCGTGAGCGCTCTGCGTGCCTCCTCTGCCCGGGGCGGAAGATCCCTTGCGGCACGAGGCTCCAGTATGTCCACGCGGACACGGACGCGCCAAGCGGACGGAAAGAGGGTGTGGACCAGCACCTGCAGCATGGCGGCCAGCCGCTCGCGATCGACCCGCCTCCTCCGAAGCAGCGCAAGCGGGTGTGTCTGCGCTGGTCGTGCCAGCACGCCGCTCACGACCAGGGGCACGACGACACAGTCCGGGACGGACCGGAGAAAGAGCAGGCTGCTCGCCGACCAGGTGCCGAGCGCCTGCACGGCTCCCGGCAGCACGGCCGGGTCAGGCTCGATCTCCCCTGCGGGGAAGGTGAGCAGCGCCCCGCCGGCCCTCAGGTGGGCGATGGCCCGGTTCACGGCAGGAAGCCGCTTCTCCTTTTCCCGCGGGACGAAGATGAGCGACGGCGCCGCGGCGGGCAGCGCACGGAGAAATGGCCGATCGGCGGCGAGCACCAGGACGTCGTCACGGGGGATCGAGGTGAGAAGCGCAAGAGTGTCGGTCATGCCCGGATGGTTCGAGAGCAGCAGGACAGGCCCCGTGAGAGGGATCCGTTCCGTCCCGTGGACCCGGAGGTCACGCACGAAAGCGGAAAGCTGGTTCCGGGCTGCCATGCGAATGCCGGATTCACTGACCGCATCGTCGAATGCGGTCATTTCGCGGGCGAACCGGAGCGCCGGCCCCCGCACCAGGCGCCCCGCCAGCAGCCGCAAAGCCGACTGCCCCTGCCATCCCAGCGCCACAAGGGTGTCTTCGATATTCGCGTCAAGAAGGGTGCGCGTGCGGGGGTCCATATGAAGCGGCTGCACCGTAGCATTGGCGGAAAGATCCGGCAACACCGCCTTGCCGCGGCAGGACGGCCTCCGTACAATGACGCCATGTACCGCCTGTGTTTCCAGCGTGAGTTCACGGCGCGTCACCGGATGGTGGGCGGGGACTGGGGTGCGGAGAACGAGCTGCACGGCCACGCCTACCGCCTCGAGTGGGAGCTCCGATCATCGACGCTCGACTCCCACGGGTTCCTCGTCGACCTGGTGGACGTCGAGCACTCGCTCGTCTCCGTCAGCGAGCGCTACAGCGGTGCGGTCCTGAACGACCTGCCGGAGTTCGAGACGCAGAACCCGTCGCTCGAGCGCTTCGCCCGTATTCTCTGGGAGAGGCTTTCCGCCTCGCTGCCCGGCGGTGTCCAGTGCTCGGTGCGGCTCTGGGAGAACCCCTCCGCGTGGGCAGGCTACGAGCACACCCCTCCATCTCGAGCAGGCGGTTGAACGGCCTGCCATGCGGGTCGGCCTCGTCATCTACGGCGGCCTGGAGCATCCCTCGGGCGGTTTCCTGTACGACCGGATGCTCGTGAAGACCCTGAGGCAGGCGGGCGATGAGGTTGACGTCATCTCTCTCCCCTGGCAGACGTACGGGAGATGCATGGCACACAACTTCGACCCCGGGATCAGGGCGCGCCTGTGCGAGTGGAAGGGCGACGTGCTGCTGCAGGACGAGCTGGTGCACCCCTCGCTTTTCCTCCTGAACCGTGCTCTCCGGCGGGCGCTTGCGGTTCCCTTGGTATCGATCGTCCACCATCTCGCCTCTTCCGAACGCCGCGGGGGATTCCTGGGCGGCGCGGAACGGTTCGCCGAACGCGCCTACCTCCGGTCCGTGGATGGGTTCGTGTTCAACGGCGAGGTCACCCGGCGCGCCGTGCAGGAGCTCAGCGGCGCCACGTGCGCGGGCATCGTCGCGTCCCCGGCGGGCGACCGGCTGGGCTGCGCGATGACGGACGCCGAGGCTGCTGCCCGGGCGGCTGACGCCCCGCCGCTTCGCGTGCTCTTTGTCGGCAGCCTGATTCCCCGAAAAGGACTGCTGACGCTCCTGCAGGCCCTCGCCTTGAGCGAGAGGGGAGAATGGCGGCTGACCGTGGTGGGATCACGCACCGTGGACCCGGCGCATGCGCGACAGGTCGACCGATTCGTGAAAGAAAGGGGACTCCAGGATCTGGTATGGTTGAAGGACCACCTCGATGACGGGCAGCTTGCCGAAGAGTTTCGCGCTCACCATGTCCTGGCTGTGCCCAGCGCGTACGAGGGCTTCGGCATTGTCTACCTGGAGGCAATGGGTTTCGGCGTGGTGCCCATCGGAACCACGTCGGGCGGAGCGGGGGAGGTCATCGA
>JBEKXR010000231.1:0-6306 GCA_049511935.1 Spirochaetia bacterium
GTCCATCTCCAGGAGCTTGAGGTACAGCGGGTAATTCTCGTTCGTTAGCCCGCTCTTGCGCAGGAACGCCGAGTAGGTGATCGCCGCTTCCACCGCGTCCGTCGTCCGGCACGCAAAGATGTTGTTGATGATGTGGTTCTCCACCCTGAAGATGGACTGGTCTGACCACACCTCCTTGTTGAACTCGTCCAACTGCGCCATGGTTTCGCCTCCTATTTCCCCTTCTTCGCGGTTTCGGTGAACTTCCGCGTGCTTCGCGGCTTCACGAGTGTCTCTTCATATCTCTTGCGCACGAGTATCTCGGGCGGCATCACGCTGCTCATGGCGCGCCGCTTGTCGAAGAACGCGTTGCGGATCGCCGTGGCGTGCGCGGAGTTCTTGTCCACGACCGGGTCCTCGTCGTTGATGGACCGGTACTCCGAAATGTCCGCCAGGATGTCGAGGATGAACCGGTTGATCGGGTCATTCTGGTCCCGGGACTTGTCCAGAAACTTCCCGACCGCGTTTACATCCTCGATGGACAGCGCGTACAGGGCGTGACCCTCCTTCGCGCTGTGGTAGCTGCGGTAGAGGATCCCGAAGATCAGCTCCAGGGTAAGGTCGTGCACTCCCCCCGGCGCGTACGAGCGCAGCGTCTGGAAGCAGAACCCGATGATGTACGGGTTGGGCTGCACCCGGGTGAACAGGTCGAATGCCTTCTCCTTGCCGATCAGCGCTTCTATCACGTACCGGTTCTCATCCCGCAGAAGTTCCAGGAACAACGGGTAGTTGTCCGGGTCCAGTCCCCTGGCACTGATGAACTTCGCAAACTCCACCGATGCTTCGACGGCGAAAGGCGTGTCCACTTTCATAAAGCGTGACACTGCCTGCACCTGCAGCGTGTACAGTTCTTCTTCGTTCCAGAACTTCAGCATCGGAAAATGAAGCATTCGTGTCTCCGCATCGCCGGCAATACGAGGTCCGGCCGGGTCTACCGGTTATTCTATGCAACTCGGTCCCGGTTGTCAAATATTTAACGTTTTCTCTCGCGCCCCGGCGCAGTGCGCTTCGCCGAAGCCTTTTTGGAAATACTTCGCACATTTTTCGGGGCACGTCGCCCGCTTTTCGCGGCCACCGTCTTCTTCGCAGATGCGCGCGCCGTGAGGTCGGCGCGGCTTTTCTGCAGGCTCACTTTTACCTCGGGCTCTTCACGGGCTTCGAGGGCCGGCGCGCTCGTCTCGGGAGCCGTCCACTGGTAGTACTTCGGCCCCATGGGCGTGCGCACGATGTCCTTGACGAGGAGCACGTCGGGAATCGCATCGAGCAGCCGTTTCGTGTTGTCGAAGAATGCCATGCGGATGTCGTTCGCCTTGATCCCGATCTGCTTCGTCCCGCGATTGTCGCTGTCGATTCCCACGAAATAGATGTCGAAGAGTATCTCCAGCAGGAGACGGTTGCGGGGATCGAGCTGATCCCTGTCCTTGGCCAGGTGCTTGCCGATGTTGTACACGTCCGACATCCGGAGAGGATAGATCTTGTTGCCGTCCCTGGATGTCTTGTATGCGTTCTGGATGACTCCCAGGAGCGCGAGAAGGGCCTTCACGGCGAGCTCATTCCCCTTGAACTTTGCGAGGATACGGAAGGTTTCCTTGACGAGAAACCAGTTGGGCTTGATCGGAGAGAACAGGAGGAACGGGTTTCTCGGTCCGACCAGGATGTCGATGACGTACGGGTGGTTGGTCTCCAGGAGCGTGAGGAAGAGAAGGTAGTTTCGATTGCTCATTCCCGCGCTGCTGATCGCCTGGGCGAGGCCGGCGGCCGCGTCCACGTGCTCGGGAGTGTTGCAGAGGATGACGTTGCGGGCGAGCGACAGCAGGGCTCCGCGGATTTTTCTCCGGTAGGTGTGGGCGGTCGCGCGTTTCCTGCCCTCCGTCCTGTATTTGGTGATCTTTGTCAGCACTCCGAGCCCTTTGAAAAGATTTTCGGTTCTGCGGAGGCAAAACATGACCTTCCGGCGGCGATTCCTTGACAATCCAGCGGCGAAACGGTAGCGTCACACGAAAGATTCAGAGAATGCCGCGCGCGGAAAGGCTCTCCAGCCGCCTCGATACCCTTCTCGAAGCAGTTTTCGAAGTATCACCGGATCCTTTTTCGCTGTACTGGGATATCGCGGGTCAGCTGCGCCCCGACCAGCTTGCCCAGGCACAGACGAAGATCAGGAAAACACTGCGGCAGAAGGGTGAGATCGGCGCCGAGTCGGCGGTCCTTGTCGCCTGCGTCCTGCACCTGACGGGATTTCCCGCCCACAGAATCCTGCACTTCCTCTCCCTGTACGTGCCCGGGGGGATCCGCCTCGCCCTGTTCGAGCTCGCCGTCAGCGCGATATTCCTCGGCGAGCCCCCCATCCCCGCGTCGCTCCTCTACGACCTTACCCAGTACACCTACCTGGAGAAGCGCCTGCTCGTCAGGAAGAGCATCGAGATCTCCGGCACGCTGAAGGGCTCGCTCAGCCCAGCCGTTCTCCTCTACCTGTACCTGCTCTCGCTTCGCGACGACCTGAGCAACGAGAACATCCAGCTGATCGCTCTCATCATGAAGAACTGCTTCCCCGCGCTGGAGGTGCGCACCCGCATCGGCGGGGCGTCGCTGGAGGAGTACGGCGAGATCGCCCGTGCATGGAAGAACGCGGAAAAGAGATCCCTCGACCTCGAGATCAGCCTGGGATCGGGGGCGGAGAGACGCGGCACGCGCGGCTTCGATCGTGAGTCCGCGTCGTTCTTCCTTGACAAGTATTTCTCCGACAAGGCCCTCAGCGAGATGCGCGCCTCGGCGCCGCCCACCCCTGCGCGGCGTGTTCCGCTCCGAGGCGCCTCTGGGCTCCCCGGAGCGGCGAGAGCCGGAGGCGGAGGAGAGACAGGGTCCCTCGCGCCCTCTTCTCGCACGGAAACTGCTGCTGCCCGGACGAAAAGACGAAGGTTCACACAACATGAGTCCGACCAGGGGGGACCCGCGGGACCGGGGCCGCTCGGCCGCCCAAATGCCGCCGGGTACGTCGGCCGCGATGTAAAAACGAAGGCGATGGAAGATCGCGTCGTCGCACGCAGTGTCAGCGAGCCGCGCGGGGAACCTACCGCATCCACCGTATCCCGTGGCGGAGGTGGCATTCCGGCGGCCGGACGCCGCTCGCGCGCCTCCCGCGTCGAGGCACGCGGAGCGCTCTGGCTTGTCATTCGAGCTGCACCAACCGCGCTCGCCGCCGTGGTGATGGCGATGATCCTCATTCAAATGCCCGCCCCGGGTCCGCGGACAAATGCTGCTCTCCCTGCTCCGGCATCTGCCGCGGCCATCTCTGCCCCGCTGAACAGCATTCCTTCCGCGGCGCCGCCGGCGGCCCCGCCGCAGCCCGCGCCCTCCGTCCCTGCGACGACGACGTACGTGGTACGGCCCGGCGACAGCCTCTGGAAGATCTTCACCTCCATGCGCGCGCAGAGCGCTGTCCGCAAGGGGTGGATGGAATTCCTCTCGAAAGCGCAATCGCTGAACAGCCTCGAGGACCCGGATCGGCTGCAGCCGGGCAAGGTCCTCACTCTTTCCCCGCAGGAATAGGGGACCCCGCCTGCGGCGCAAGGTTTGCCGTCCCCACACGGCGCCAGTATCTTACTGGCGGAGGTGTGACAACGTGAGACGTTACTCGACACTTTTTTTCTCTTTCATTCTTTTCATCGCCCTCGGAACGGCGGCGTTCGGGCAGGCAAAGAGCCTCGCCATCACCGCGAACAAGACCGTCGTCGACGGTGTGGTGAATCCCGGCGAATACAGCTTTTCACAGGACTTCGGCGATCTCTCTCTGTACGTGAACCGCACAGCGGACGCGCTGTATCTCGGCGCGGTGGGCAACACGACGGGCTGGGTCGCCGTCGGCCTCGGCTCCCTGAAGATGGACGGCGCCACGATGTTCATGGGGTTCGTAGGCTCGGACGGCAAGGTCCAATTCAAGCCGCAGACAGGCTCGGGCCATTCCCACAAGGACGCCGGCAGCGACGTTTCCGGTACGATCATCTCGTCCGCGATGAAGGAATCCGGGGGCAAGACCACCCTGGAGATCGCCCTGAGGCCCGCGGCCTACATCAAGGCGGGACAGTCCTCCCTGCAAATCATCTACGCGGAAGGGACCGAGAAGTCGTTCATTCCGCATCACATGTTCCGCGGCGCCCTCAATCTCCCACTCGCGAAGTAGCATAGCCTTCGGTACAAACGCCCCGGCGACGGGGCATTTATTTGTCCCCGTGCAGGACGCACCCAGGGCCCTCGCCCGGGGGGTGAGCTTCCTAGTGTGAGGTGAGCCAGTCGACCATGCCCTTGGCGAACACGGGCAGGTCGGCCGGCGTTCGTGCGCTGACCAGGTTTCCATCCACGACAAGCGGAGCGTCCACCCAGAGCACGCCGGCGTTTCTCATGTCATCGCGGATGCCGACCGTGCTCGTGGCCCGGCGTCCCTTCAGGATCCCCGCGGAGATGAGGACCCACCCGGCATGGCAGATGAATGCGACGAGTTTCCCCGAAGCATGAATGTCCCGGGCCAAGCCGAGCACGTGGGCGTCGCGGCGCATCTTGTCGGGAGCGAAGCCCCCGGGAACGAGGAGGCCGTCGAAGTCGGCCGCGCGCAGGTCGGAGAACGCCGCGTCGGTGCGGCAGGGATACCCGTGCTTTCCCGCGTACGTTTTCCCGGCTGCGGGTCCTGCAACGACGACCTTCCAGCCTTCTTCCTCCAGTCGGAGGCGCGGGTACCACAGCTCCAGATCCTCGTAGATGTCGTCCACCACGGCGGCAATTGTCTTCATTCATATCACCCCCGGGGAAGGTATCGCCGCAAGTTCGCTCTCGGCCATAGGGAGGTGCGCGTCACCGGGCACGGGCATCGGCATCCCGCGCGGGGCTCAGAGCGCTCCGGACAGGACCGGGGAGCCCGTCTGGGTCAAGCTGCCGCCCCAGGGCTCGATGGACACGGCGAAGGAGCGGAAGTCCTTGAAATCCCGGGGCACCTTGAGCAGCATCGAGCCATAGCCTTCCGCATCGGGGCTGAACACGCCTCCGCTCCTTCGCTCCCCGTCCCTGATAGCCAGAGCTGGTACTGGTGCCGGGGATCCAGCCCGTGCAGGCCGGTCACCGCGAGCACCCCCTCATTGTCCAGAGGATCCAGAACGATCGTTCCGTAAGCGTCTCTGGCATCAGCCGTCCCGGCAAGCACGACCGTCGTGAGCCTCGGCTGCACACCGCGCACGTGAGGCTGCAGGACGCCGGTCCACTGCAGGAAGTTGCCGACGCCCAGCGCCACCACGAGCATTGCCGCCACGGCCGTGAGAGCGGGCCAGGGAACTCCTCGCCGCCGAAGGCTGATTCCGTTTGAACGGGAGGCGGGTCGCCGCGGGGCGGGTTTCCCGGGGGCAGGCATCCCGGGGGCGGAACGCAGTGTCCCGATGCCCTGGAGGATTCGCTCTTCCAGGCCCGCGGGAAGGTCCCGGTACGGGGCAGCGGCCGCGAGCCGTCCGGTGACCTCCCGGAAGGAGGCAAGCTCCTCACGGCAGGATGCGCACGCGGCGAGGTGCTCCCGTATCGTGTTCTCTTCTTCTTCATCCAGGATCCCCAGGGAGTAGCCGGGAAGGAGATCCCGCATCGAATGCTCGTCACTCATGGATTTCTTCCCCTGGCGCGCGGGTCACAGCGCGCACCCGCTAAACATACGGATTTCCCCTGTCTGCGGATTGTCATCGTCCTTTCCGCGTACCGAGGCTCGAGCGCAGCTTCACCATGGAGTCCCGGATCCTCGTCTTCACGGTGCCGAGTGGCTCGCCGAGTGCCTCCGCGATCTCCCGGTGCGATAGTCCCTTGAAGAAAGCCAGGGACAGCGCCTGCCTCTGGTCACGGGGGAGGGCGGCGACGGCTTCCCGCACCTCCTGCTCCCGGAACGACTGCCAGAGCCGATCGCCCGGATCGGCGTCCCCGGACTCCGCCAGGGCGGCAGGCTCGTCACCGGATTGCGGCAGGTCGAGCCCCCGTGAACGCCGGGACCGAAGGACGTCGATCGCCCGGTTTCGCGCGATGCGTGCAATCCAGGTCACCACTTTTCCCCTGTCGGAGCGGTACGTGCCCGATTTCTCCCAGACCCGCATGAAAGCGTCCTGGCAGACCTCTTCCGCGGCCGCGACATCCCCGATGACGTGCATGGCCAGGCCGTAGACCATCCGGCCGTACCGTTCGTAGAGGATGCGCACGGCGTCGGCATCCCGATGCGCGATCAGGTCGATCAGCTCCTCGTCGGAAGCTTCC
>JBEKXR010000232.1:0-6288 GCA_049511935.1 Spirochaetia bacterium
AGAGGTTGCCGCGGCCGCCGGCGAGGCTCGTGCCGCCGAGGATGGTGATCGTGAGCACGACGAGCACGAACCCGGGGGACATTGAGGGCATGCCGATGAGCGCCTGGGATGTGCGAATGACGCTGGCTACCGCGCTCGCGAACGCGACGAGCACGTACACTCCGATCTTCACCAGGTCGACGTTGAGGCCCGAGATGCGCGCCGCGCTTTCGTTGGAGCCCACCGCGGCGACGTGGCGGCCGAAGGAGCTGCGGTACACCACGAGGTAGAACAGGCCGAAGAACAGCACCATGATGTAGATCGGCACCGGCACACCGAGCAGCTTGCCGGTGCCGATGGCCATGAACTGTTTCTGCATGATGACGATCATCCTGCCGCCGGCGACCAGCAGCGCTACTCCCTTGATGATTGTGGCGGTGGAGAGCGTCGTGATGAGCGGGTTCACCTTCAGCTTGGCGATGACCGCCCCGTTGAGCACGCCCACAAGGGAGCCGATCAGAACGGAGAATAGTATGGCCAGCGGGATGCCGATCTCGGGGATCAGGAGGGCCATGAACACGCTGGTCAGGGCCATGATGGATTCCACCGAGAGGTCGAAACCCCCGCTGGTCAGCGCCATGGTCATGCCGAACCCCACGATGGCTCCGTGCGCGGCCTGGGCAAGGATGTTGAGGATGGTGTCCAATTTGAGGAAGTTGGGCGTGACCGAGACGAGGAAAATGGAGCCCAGCACGATGAAGATGACGATCCCGAACTTCTCGTACAGCTTCAGGAACCTGATCATGCCCGCGTCCCCCCGGTGTGGCCGATCTGGGCCGCCACCAGCTTCTCGCTGTCCATGGTGGCGCGGGTGAACTCCGCGGCCTTCCGGCCCTTGTAGAGTACGATGCATCGATCTGGCAGGTTGACCAGCTCGGGAAGCTCCGAGGAGGTGAGGATGATCGCCATGCCCCTGTCGGCCAGCTCGCGCAGGATGCGGTGGATTTCCGCCTTGGCGCCGACGTCGATGCCGCGGGTGGGCTCCAGGAGGATCAGGGCCTTACAGTCGGTGAGCAGCGTGCGGCCGATGAGCACCTTCTGCTGGTTGCCGCCGCTGAGGAAGATGATGCGCTGGTTGGGGCCGGCGAGCTTGATATCCAGACGGGCGCGGATGGTCGCGAAGCTTTTCATCTCCGCCGCGTCGCGGATGAAAAGACCACGAAGGAACGACAGCGCGCGGATGACGATGACGGTGAGGTTGTGCAGCACCGACATGGCCGGCAGGAGCCCCGAGCTCTTGCGGTCCTCGGTCACGTACCCGATGCCCAGCCGGATGGCGTCCGCGGGACGCTCGATGCGGACAAGGGCGCCTTCGAATCGCACCTCGCCGGCCTTCCGGGGAATCACGCCGAAGAGGGACTGCAGCAGGTGGTGCGCGCCGGAACCGAGGACCCCGGCGAAGGCAAGGATCTCTCCCCGGTGCAGCGTGAAGCTGATATCCTCCACCGCGTCGGCGACCGAGTAGCCGCGCACTTCCAGCAGCGGCTGCTTCGGCGCCTCGCGGGCGCCGGTCTCCGCGAAGTACTCCTTCACCACCTTGCCGACCATCATCTCGATCACGTCGTTCTTGCTGGTCGATGCGATGGCCCGGGTGTCGACCTTTCGGCCGTCGCGCATCACGGTGATGCGGTCAGCCAGCTCGAAGGCTTCCTCCAGGCGGTGGGAGATGTAGATGATGGCGACCCCGCGCGCCCGAAGGTTTTTCACGATCTCGAAGATCTTGCGGACTTCCTTCTCCGTGAGCGTTGCGGTGGGCTCGTCCATGATAATCAGGCGCGAATCGTGCGAGAGCGCCTTGGCGATCTCCACCATCTGCCTCTGGGCGACCGAAAGATCGCTCACGTAGCTCTTCACGTCGAGCGGCATCTCGAGGGTGGCGAGGATCTCGGCCGCCCGCGCGTTGAGCCTGCGAAAATCCAGGAACATGCCCCAGCAGTATTTCGGCTCGCGGCCGATGAAGATGTTCTCCGCCACGCTGAGGTCGGGCACGAGGTTGAACTCCTGGTAGATGACGGAGATTCCGCTGGCCAGGGATTCATGGGTGGAAGTGAAGACGACCTGACGGCTGTCCATGACGATCTGCCCGCCGTCCGGGGGGTACACGCCCCCGAGGATCTTGATGAGGGTGCTCTTGCCTGCCCCGTTCTCTCCGACCAGGGCGTGGATCTCGCCGGGGCGGACGTCGAAATCCACCTTGTCCACGGCGACCACGCCGGGAAAGGTCTTCGTGAGCTGGATCGTGCGCAGACGTTCGACGCCGGCGTTCATGTCAAATGTCCCCAGTTGAGTCTTTTTCTTATGTTCCGAGGATCGGTCTCATAGTACCCTGCGATTTCACGCTGTCAAGGAATTGTTTCCCTTCGATGAGCACGGACGCCGGCTCCTACGAAATTTCCATGAGCTCCCGCGCCGCGGCGGCGATGCGCGCGGCATCGGGGATGTAGAACTTCTCCATGGGCGGGGAGAAGGGCGCGGGGGTGTTCGGCGCCGCCACGCGCTTCACCGGCGCCACCAGGAAGTCGAGCATCTCCTCCGCGAGGGTGGCCGCGATCTCGCTGCCGATGCCTCCCCTCTTCGGGCTCTCCTCCACGGTCACGACGCGGTTCGTCTTTGCCACGGAGCCTTTCACGAGGTCCCAGTCGAAGGGCACGAGGGACCGCGGATCGATGACCTCCGCGCTGATCCCCTCCGTCTCCAGCAGGTCCGCGGCATCCAGGGCCCGGTGCATCATGAGGAGCGTGGCGATGATGGTGACGTCCCTCCCCTCCCGCCGCACGATCCCCTTGCCGATGGGAACCGTGTAGTCCCCGTCGGGGATGTCGCTGGAGGCATCCACGGTGCCGGACTCGGCCCGGGCGCCCTTGGACCCGTAGAGGAGCTTGTGCTCGAAGATCAGGACCGGGTTGCCGTCCCGGACCGCGGCTTTCAATAGGCCCTTCGCGTCGTAGGCCGTGGCGGGAACGAGGATCTTGATGCCCGGCAGGGGCACGAAATATGTCTCCATCATCTGGGCGTGCTGCGCCCCGCGGCCCGTCACGCCCACCGGCGCCCTCATGACCATGGGAACGGTGAGCTTGCCCCCGGACATGTAGCGCATCTTGGCGACCTGGTTGGCCACCTGGTCCATGGCGCAGAACAGGAAGTCCGAGTACTGCACGTCTGCGATGGGGCGCTTGCCCATGAGAGCGGCCCCGAGGGCCACGCCCATGAGACCGGCCTCCGCGATAGGCGTGTTCACCATGCGGTCCGCGAACTCTTTCTCCAGGCCGAAGGTGACGGTGAACGCCCCGCCCCACCCGCCGGGAATCCCGATGTCCTCCCCGATGAGGAAGACCCGCGGGTCTCTTCGCATTTCCTCCGCGATCCCCTCCCGGAGGGCCTCCGCTATGCCCAGCCTGCGTGTCGTCATACGAACATGTCCTCCAGCGCGTCTTCGGGCTTCGGCGACGGGTCCGCCATCGCCTTCTCCACCGCCCGCTCGACTTCCGCCTTCACCTCGTCACGGATCGCGTCGAGACCCTTCTGGTCCGTCACATCCTCGGCCAGGAGGCGTCGGCCGAACCTGCCGATGGGCTCGTTGGCGAGGGCCTGCTTCCGCTCCTCCTCCGGCTGGTAGAGGCAGGGATCCCTTCGGGAGTGACCCGTGATCCGGTACGTCAGGAGCTCGAGGAGTGTCGGGCCCTTTCCGAGGCGGGCCCTCTCCCGCGCTTCCTTTGCGGCCTCGTAGACCGCAATCACGTCGTTGCCGTCCACGGTCTTCCCAGGTATGCCGTATGCGGCCGCCCTGTCGGCGATGTGGGGGACCTTCATGACGAGAGACACGTGGGTGGATGCGCCGTAGAGATTGTTCTCCACGACGTAGAGAACGGGGAGGTCCCAGATCGAAGCCATGTTGACGGCTTCGTGGAAGATGCCTTCGTTGGTGGCGCCGTCCCCCATGAAGCCCACGGCGACACGGTTCTCCCTGCTCATCTTGAAGGAGAGGGCCATGCCGGCGGCAATCGGGAGGCCGCCGCCCACGATTGCCACAGCGGGGACCATCCCCTTCGCAAGGTCACCAAGGTGCATGGAGCCGCCCTTGCCCTTGCAGCAGCCCGTGACCTTGCCGAACAGCTCGGCCATCACCTCGTTCGCCGTGATCCCCCGGGCAAGGGCATGGCCGTGGGGGCGGTGGGTGGAGGTGATCACGTCCCCGGGACCGAGGGCCGCGCACACGCCGACGGCGCACGCCTCCTGCCCCTGGTACTGGTGGATGGTGCCGGGCATGATGCCCTGGAGAAAAAGGTACTTCACCCGCTCCTCGAACTCGCGGATGAGGACCATGTCGCGGTACAGCCTGGTGAGCCACGCCGCGTCGTAGCCCCGGAGCGACGCCTCGGCCGCGGGCTTCTTCGGTGCCGGGGCAGGCTTCTTCCCTGCGGACTGTCTTCCCCCGGGCGCGGGCTTCCCGGCCCCGGCCGCCGTTTTCCTGGCCGCGGTGCGCTTCCTGGCTGGTGTCTTCATGCAAAAGCCCCCGTTTCCAGAATCTCTTTCAGCCGCGCGAGGAACTGCGCGGCTCGCCGCCCGTTGATCAGGCGGTGGTCGACGGTCAAGGTCAACCTGGCGATGGGCGCAACGTGCACGCCCCCGCCGTCCGCGACAGGGGTCGGATGGATCGCACCGACCGCGAGCGCGGCGCTGTGCTCGGGATAGATGATGGCATCGAAGGAGGAGATGGGGAACATGCCGAGGTTGCTCACGAGGAAACAGCTGCCCTCGGTGTCGGCGGGAAGCAGAGAATGACCCTCCGCCCTCCGGGCAAGCCCCTCCATGTCCCGGGATATCTCCTCCACGCCCTTGCGGTCCGCCGCCTTCACGGCCGGCGCGTACAGCTCGTCCCCGACGCTCACGGCGAAGGCCACGGCGATGTCTGGATGCTCGACGACCTCGTCACCCTTGATCCACGAGCGGATCACGGGATGCTCCGCGATCGCCGCGGCAGCGGCTTTCACGAATATGGCGTCGTAGGGGACGGCAGTGCCGGACCGCTTGCCCTGCTCACGGAAAGCGACGGCGCGGGTCATCTCCACGGCCGCGTTCACGCGGAAAGCGGGCTTTTCCCTGTGGCTCTGGGCCACCGCGCGGGCGATGCTCGCCTGGTGACGGGTGAGGGCGCCGGCACGGACCACCGCGGCGGGGGCCTCCGGAGCCCGCGCGGCGGCGGTGCCGGCCGCTCCGCGCGCGCGGAGCACGTCCTCCCGGGTGACCATGCCGCCCGGGCCCGAGGCGGCGAGAGTGGAGATGTCCACGCCCCACTTTTCCGCAAGGGCGCGGATCGCAGGAGCGACCTTGCGCAGAAGGGCGCCCTGCCCCGCCGCCTGTCCAGTCGGGCGGCTCTCCGTCCGCGGCGTTGCTGCAGGGACGCCGGCCTCTGCGGCCGCCGATCCCGGGACGTCCCCTGCGGGCTCGCCGGGCCGGCGCACGTAGGCGATGACCTCCCCCGCCCCAGCGCGCGCGCCCGCGGCGACCACGACCTTCACCAGTTCTCCGGCCATGGCGGACTCCACCTCGCTGATGCCCTTGTCGGTCTCCACCTCGAAGAGCGGCTCGCCCAGCGCGACCGCGTCGCCCTCCGCCTTGAGCCAGCGGACGAGGACCACGTCACCTTCCACGGTGCCCAGATCCGGCATGCGAAGAGGAGTTGCCATCACGCGCCGCCCATGAGCAGCTCTCTGACCAGGCGCACCGAGTCCGTGCCCTCGCCGCGGCGCACGACTTCGCCGATCGCAGGGAGACCCCTTGCCTCGAGGCGCCCGATCATGGCCCGTACCCACGCGAAGGACTCGGAGGCGGCCGGGATCTTCTCCTCCCGGTAGGGAAAGATGTCCAGGGTGAGCCAGCCGGAGTAGTTCTTCCTCAAGAGCCAGTAGATGAGCTCCAGGTGCTCGGCCGCGTGCACGGAGGCGAAGATCATGTCGTCGTCCCAGCTCCGGTAGTTGTCGTTCAGGTGCAGGTAGTCCAGTATCTTGTGGTCCGCCAGGAGCGCTGCCGCCTCCGCCATGTTTTCCCCAGCGGCCAGGCTGTGGCCCACGTCGAGGAGGCAGCCCGTATTGCCGATCCCCTGCAGGAGGAGGATGGTCTTTGCCGCGCTGTTGAGGAAGCAGTGCCCCCGCGGCTCGCGGAGCTTGTACTCCAACAGGACCTTCACGTTCTTCGAGTGGGCGGCGCACTCGGCCACGCCGTCACGCAGCGCCTTCCACGCGTCCGTGT
>JBEKXR010000233.1:0-6277 GCA_049511935.1 Spirochaetia bacterium
CGGCAGTCAGGTGCGCCCACGCGGCCAGCCTTCTGACCTGCCCGATGCTGATCGTGTCCGACCGGACCTGCGCCGCCACGGGCGCCGCCGCCGCCACGATGCGCTCCAGAAGCTCGCCGAGCTCCCGGGCCGGCGGCAACTCGGATCCGGGAGAGAGGCCATCCACAAGCTCCTCCAGCTGCGCCACCCGCTCCTGCATTCCCTTCACGCGCGCATCGTCGGCGTCCGCGATCCAGAAATCGAACCGTCGCGTGAGCTTTCGCACTGCGCGAAGGAGCAGGTACAGAGTCGACGGCTTCCTGCTCCGCATGAGGGCATCGGCGGAAGCGGCGATCTCCACGTCCGCATAACGCGGTCCCAGGAGCACGGTCTGCGGGTGGGTGAGCTCCCTCTGCATTCGGCACGATGCGCATTCGCACGACCACTCTCCCCTGCCCTCGGCGCAGGTGAGGACCCGCGCTGCCTCGAGGGCCGTGGAGAGCTTGCCCGCGTAGGCCGGACCGAAGAACAGAGATGAGCGGGGAAACCTCCCCTGGGCCAGCTCCCCGCGGAGAGCGCGGATCGTCTCAGTCTGCCCGATGATGTTCTCGAACATCAGGCCAGCCTCTGAAGGATGAGGTCCGCGATCGCCCTGTCCGGCCGCCCTGCGCCGAGCTGTGATGCGCATCGGCCCATCTCGGCACGACGTTCATTTCCTTCGAAAAGTGATTTCACCGCGGACACCAACGCCCCGGGCGTTGCCCCGTCCTCCTCCAGGACGAGGGACGCCCCGCGCGAGCGGAAGATGGCCGCGTTCCGCAGCTGGTCTCCCCTGCTTCCGCTGGTCGGAAGCGGAATGAGGATCGAAGGCTTGCCGAGCGCCGCGATCTCGGCGAGGGTGTTCGCGCCTGCCCTGCTGATCACGAGATCCGCCGCGGCCATGATGTCGGGCAGCTCATCCCGGAAAAATGGCGACGGAAAATAGTTCTCCTTCGAGGCGGGTGTGAACTCCTTTGCTCCCGTCTGGTGCACCACGAAGAAGCGCGGCAGGAGCGACGGAAGGCTTGCAGCGACCAGGGTGTTCACGAACGCGGAACCAAGGCTGCCCCCTGTGACGAGCAGCAGAGGGACTCGATCCCCACAGCCCACGAAAGCCCTTCCCCGCTGAGGCTGCGCGGCATAGAGCGCGGCCCTCACCGGGTTGCCGGTGACCACTGCCTTCTCCCGGCAGCCCGCGGGCAGGTAGTCGAGTGTCTCCGGAAACGAGACCAGCACCTTTTCGCAGAAGCGGATGTTGATCCGGGTCGCCAGGCCGGGATCGAAGTCTGACTCGTGTGTCCAGGCGGGGATGCCGCGCAGCCACGCGGCGAGCACGGGCGGCACGCTGACGAACCCCCCCTTCGAGAAGAGGAGCGAGGGCCTGTCCTTCTTCATTATTCGCAGAGAGGCTGCAATCCCTGCGGCGGTCCGCAGGATGTCGGTGAGATTGCGAAAAGAGAGATAGCGGCGCAGCTTTCCTGCCGGAATTCCCCGAAACTCGATTCCCGCATCCGCGACGAGCTGCTTCTCCACGCCGCGTGATGAACCAATCCAGACGACCCGCCGGCCGAGCAGCGCCGCCACCGCAAGCCCGGGGAATACGTGCCCCGCCGTCCCCCCGCCGGCAAACGCGACGACAGGCGATGTGCGTGAACCATCTCCTGTTGAAAGACTCCTGGCCATACAGTAGTTTCACACTATCATGAGAATCGGCGTGGTCGCAATCCAGATGCTTCTCCTCGCCCTCCCCCTGCATGCGGCGGATCCGCTGGCCGCCTTCGTGGGAAGCGATGCCCTGCGGGACCTCCGAGCCGGCACGACGATCAAGGCCAGTCTTCGAGAAGGCGGAGCCCTGTCGTTGGTTCCCGACGTCTCCTCGCGCGGCACCATTGCCGAAGACGTGAAAGCCCTGGGCCCCACGGTGGGCGCCGAGCTCCTGAAGATCATTCCCGGACCGGGCATCGCGATGGACGCGCCGGCCGGCCTGCTTTTCCTCTACAATGCACTGCACGCGGTCAGCACCATGCAGGGTGTGACATACTGGTCCGTTACCCGCGGCAGGGAGCAGGTCCTCTTTCTCCAATCCTATGTGATCGCGTCTCCCGCACAGCAGGACCGGGTTCCGGACCCGCATTTCACCGAGATACCGGAGACGCACGAGCAGTTCACTTTCCAGGAGGACAGCAGTTTCGGGAGAAACACGTACTCGGAACAGTTCAGCGCGCGAGCCGACCACCTTCATGTCAAGACGGAGAATCTCTCCACGATTTCATTCCTCATGATCCCGATCATCCAGCCGCACGGCCTTGTGAGCCAGGTCGTGGTCGTGCCTGCCGGCCGGGATGTCCTGTTCTACGGCCTGGCATACATCCGCACCGGGATGCCTTTGGGCGACAAGTCGAGCCGCGTGGAATCGCTGGAAAACCGGCTTACCGCGCTCGCCGGGTGGCTCGGGAAACGTCTGTCCGCCGGGGCTGGCTGAACAGAGTGATCCTCCGTGGCCGGGCGCGGATTCTCGTCGCGGTGCTCGGGCTCCTCTATGGAGCAGTGCGTGGCGGGGTCTGGGCGGGTCCCGAGGCACGTGAGCCCGATTTTTCCGGGTGGAGTCGAGTTCGAACGGAGCATTTCATCTTCGTATTTGAGGAACGCGACCAGCAGGCGGTCCGGGAGCTCCTTTCGTTCGCGGAAGACGTGTACAGCGATGTGACACTCTTCCTGGATTCCGCGCCGCGAGACATATGGGTCGTCGTCAGGGGTCGGATCGACTCCGCCAACGGGTACACGGATGCCTCGCCTCCCCGCATCGTCCTCTACCTTGCCCCGCCTTCGGAACCGCTCTTCGGCCTCGATGCGTCGAGCTATCTGCGCCTGCTCTTCGTCCATGAGCTCACGCACTTCGTCAACTTCCAATATGACAAGGGCATCCTTTCAGTCGGGGAGAGCCTGTTCGGTCCGGGAGTGAAGGAAGCGGAGGCCATCCTGTACGGGTACGCGGCCATGGAAGGGATCGCCACCGTGACGGAGACCCTGTATACAGATGGCGGCCGGGGCCGAAACCCTTTTTTCGAGCTGGAACCGCGGGCACTCGCCCTGGAACATTCATTCTTCTCGCTCGAGCGTGTTTCGTATGGGTCGAGCTTTCCCCCATTCGACCGCGTCTGGCTTGGCGGCTATCTCTTTGTGCAATTCCTCCTGGATACATACGGGCCGGATGTCATGCGGAAGATACACGCGACCTACGCTGCCGCTCCCTTTCTCGGTACCTGGACAGCCGTCCGCCGTGTCACGGGTCACGACGCTTCGCAGCTCTTTCGGGAGATGGTCGAGGACCTCCAGGTGCGCTACAGCGGCGCGTCGGCGATCCCGGCAGGCCGGCAATTGAATCCTGCCGGCATCGGCGACTATTTCCTTCCCGTGGTGACGGAGGCCGGCTGGTATCTCTACCGAAGCAGGCAGCGGGAGCCGGGAGCGATCGTGCACTGGGAGCCGCAGACAGGGAAGGAGCGGATTCTTCTCGCCACCTCTCTGTCGGACGCCTCTTCGCTCACGGCCTCGAGGGACGGATCGCAGATCGTTTTCGCCGCCATCGAACAGACAGTCGGAAAGAGCGGCCCTCTCGCCCTCTCAGATCTTTTTTCCCTCGACCCGGCGACACGGACGGTGCGACGGATCACGGTGGGCGCGCACCTGTGGCAGCCCCGTCTTTCTCCGGACGGTTCGACCCTGATCGCCGTGCAGGCGGCAGGCGCGCGCTCGCGGCTGGTGATGCTGGACCGGGGCGCGGGGAAGCTGACGGTTCTGTACGCTCGAGACGGTGCAAGAGTATGCACACCCGCCTTTTCGCCGGACGGCGCACGGGTCGCCTTCGTCGTGCAGGCGGGAGGACGAAATGACATCCTGGTCCTTTCACTGCCCATCCCGGGCCCCGCGGTCGTCGCCGATGGCCACTTCGCCGACGTGAATGTCGATGCCGCCACTCCGCTCCTCCCACAGGGGCCGGGACGCGAATACTATCCCTGCTTTATCGATGACAACACCGTGGCATTCTCATCAGACAGGGGTTCCACCCTCGCGCTGTATGCCTCAAGCCTCGAAGGGGACGAGCCGAACCTTCTCTGCGAGGATCCAGTCGGCGCATGGGCGGGCGAAGCGGTCGGCGGGAAGATTGTCTATGCCACCTGGAGATCCTCCGGATTCACGCTGATGCAGAAAGAGGCTGTCCATGAACCCGGTCCGGCCGTGCTGGAAAAGCAATCGATGGCCCCTTCCTCCCTCCCCCCAATGCCGTCCGCCGGCCGTTATGTCGACCTGCCTCGATTCGCTTACTGGGCTCCCCTTCCCATCTACTACAGCAGCATCGCCGCGGGTGAGCTTCTCTTCGCCCCTGGCGTTCTCATCCACGCCCTCTCGAACCTCGAGTCGAGCTCGCTCGATGCCGCGTTCAGCTTCCGCACCGACTGGCTCCAGCCGGCGGTGGAGCTCGACGTTCAAACCGTACTAGGGACCACCCAGGTCTCGTACCGTCTCTCGCAAGGGTTCACGACCGCGTCCTTGGGAGAATCACTTGAAGAGCTGCAGCAGCAGCTCTCCTTTTCCTTTCCGCTTGTGAGCCGCACGGTTCTTCGAACCACGACGAGTCTCGTCGCGAGCACCGGGGTTGTCGATTCGCTCCTCCTCACGGGATCGACGCCATTCAGCTTTGTCGACGGCCTCCGAGGAGTCGACCAGGGAGGAGCCGACCTGACTTTCGAGCACGACCTCGGTCTCACCGCGGGGCTGGCATTCGTGCGGATGACTTCTGGAAGCGCCTTCGACCTGTTCGCGAGAAACACGCTGGTCGCGTCAACCTCCGAAGTGTTTTACCCGCCCGAACTGTCGGGCACGGGGCTGGGAGCTCTCGCGCAGGCACTCGTCTCTTATGCATTTCCTTCGCCGTTTCCGCACCAGGTCGTCAAAATCGGCCTGAAGACGAGCTACACGACGTTCGGGCAACCGTTCCAGCAATTAACGAATCCTCGCGGTGACTTCGACCCCGTAACCCAGATCCTTTCGGGAAGGACGCTTCTTTCACTCGACTACCAGTTCCCCATCGCCCTCCTGGATGCGCCGCTCATCTACGCGTTCGGGCTTGTCGCGATTGGAGGCGGTGTGCACGTGGAGGCCGCCGCGGACTGGAGCCCGCCATCGGCAGACCTGCTTTTCGACCACTATGTCTACGCCGGGATGGAGCTGCTGTTCGTCCTCTCCGTGGGTGAAGGAACTCTGCCAATTCTCTTGGGCGCGAGCGTCCGTTTCGATCCCCGCTTTGCAACACCGTTGGATTGGACCACGGATATCCGGCCGTACATCGCTCTCTCGACCGACAGCTTCGCAGGGGTCGGCCTGGTGAGTGGAATCATCCATGCGCCGGCGTCCTCCATCCGCATGCGGTAGGAGCACGCCAGCCTTTACCAGCCGCCCTCGAGGAGCAGTCCCCAGGAGCCGCCGATGTTCCGGCGCTCGAACGGCCATGCCCAGTAGACCTGGATCACGAAAGCGCCGAGCAGGTTGATCCGCAAGGCGGCCCCGGCGCTGAAGACCGGGATCCGCGCATATTGGTCAGTGGAGAGCTCGAGGAGAGGGGCCTCGCTTTCCGTCCATGCAACGCCGCCGTCGAAGAAACCCACCAGCTCGGTCGGAACCCAGGGGAACTTCAGCAGGCCGAACGCATCGTTGCCCAGGACGGGAATGCGGAGCTCCAGGTTGATGACAGCGATCTTCGATCCGAAGAGCCGATCGATCTGCGGGATGTCTCCTTTCGAGCCGGCCCCTTCGTTGGAGGCGATCGAGTAGTACTCGTAGCCGCGCACGAGGTCCGGCTGTCCGAGATAGAACTGGGTCAGCGTCGAGTTGTCGGCGCCGCCGAAGTACCTCCCCAGGCTGAGGGCCCGCAGGGCGATCGTGAATGGATTCAGGAACAGGTACCCGCGGACGTCCCCCAGGGCCGTGAGGAAATACGTGGTGCCCACGTTCTGATCCAGCTCGAAGCGGTATCGGTATCCCCTGATCGGGCTCGTGAAACCGAAGAAAGAGTAGTCCCCGACGTACGCAAGCCCGGCGTGGACGAGATCCAGCGGGGAAGGAGTTGCTACCGACACCTGGTCCTGCGCAACGAGCGTCCCGTTCTGGTAGTAGGAGACGGGCGCGGTCGCCTCCCACCAGAATCTCGTGTACCCGATGTCCGCCTCCCAGCGGCGATTGATGGTGAGCGGGTACTGAG
>JBEKXR010000234.1:0-6254 GCA_049511935.1 Spirochaetia bacterium
GATGCCGGCGATCGCCACTTCAGTGTCGGCGTAGGCCGTGAGGAGCACCTTGCGCGCGTCCGGGAATACCTGCCGCGCCTGGACCAGGAACTCCGTGCCGCTCATCTGCGGCATCCGCGCGTCCACGAGGAACAAGGCCACCGCGGAGTTGCGCTGCTTGAGCTCGCGGACAGCCTCCAGCGCCTGGGCCCCGGAACCCGCCTTCAGGATCCGGTACTCGGCCGCGAAGTGCTTGCGCAGGTCGCGCTCGACGGCGTTCAGGACTTCGGGCTCGTCGTCCACGGTCAGGATGGCCGGCTTCGTCATGGAGCCGCCCCGCTCACTCCAGCACCCGTTGGTGCGCACCCATCCCCGGGCTCAACCACGACCGTTCAACCATAACGGATTCCCTCCACCCACCGCACATACCGCGACTTTGGAATGCGCTTGACCCGAATATAGCGTCAGGAGCCCGAGAGACATAGTTTTTTTCACACACAAACGTTCGGCGGCCTCTCTGGCATCCGTCAAAGCCTACGGGGCAATCGGCTGGAGCATGGCCGCTGCCGAGCGGCAATCTTCGCCCTTCTAATCCCTCGCATGCGTTCATGTCCAAACCATTCCAGACTGGATCCGTCGACTCTTGAAAAAGATCGAGGTGCGTCGCTGTTCGGAATCTGCGTGACGAGGATTCCCCCGGGCCCGATCCGCGGGTGCGTTCGATCACCTTAATTCTTCCTTCCGCCTGTGCCCGCCTGTGGCCCGGGAAGGTCTCATCCGCGGGCGACGGCGGGGAACGGTCGCCCAATCACCAGGGCCTCGCGCAGCTCGGGTTCCAGGTCCATGAGGGCCTCGTCCGGCTCGGCGCCCAGTGCGTCCAGTGTCTTGCTCATAAAGTTGCGTGCCGTCACGGTAAGGACCACGTCCAGGATCTCCTCATCGGACAGCCCTTTCTCCCGCAGGCCGTCGATGTCCCGCTGAGCGATCTGGTTGGGCTCCAGGGTGACTTTCTGGGCGAACTCCATCAGCGCGACCTCCTCCGGCGGCAGGCCTGCGCTGTGGAAATCCCGCGCTATGGCGGCAAGCTCGCCGGGTGCGAAGAAGTTCTTCCGCAGAACCGACCCATGCGCCAGCATGCAGTAGGTACACTTGAGAGCCTGCGCGGCGGCAAGCGTGACCAGCTCAAATCTGCGCAGCCGCATATTGTATCGGATGGAACCGAGCAGCTTTTTCCATGCTTCGTACACCTCAGGGCGAAGGCTGAACACCGCGGTGTGATTGGCAACATAGCCTTTGGTCTCCAGATCCGCCTTGTAGACCTCGAGAACCTTTCCCTCGGCCTGATCGACCGCAACAGTCCGGATGAATGCCATGGGATACCTCCTCGACAGAGAAGCGAAGATAAGATCGGGATGCACGCCAGTCAAATGCCGAGCAGTCCCAACCGAATGCAAATGTACTTTTCCTCGCCGGAGCGGTCAACGATTCTCAGCACACAACCAACTGTTCGAGTTCATCGAGGGGTGGTACGACTCTCACCGACGTTATTCGGCCTTGAATTACAACTCGCCCATGGTGTGTGAAACGAAGCACTTGGGTGTTACCCAGGACACGAGTCTGAACCTGTCCACTGAAACGGGGTAGCTCCATAGAGCCTCCTGTCGTAGCGGAAGAAGACGCGCAGGACCTTGGGAAAGTCGGTGCAGCGGCCCGACCTATGGGTGAAGACTATCTGGCGGTGCGGCAGCACGAGCAACAGCCGTTGGATCCTTGCGATGCCCTTCGTATGGTCCCCGCAGTCCAGGAACCGTTCGACGGCCGAGCTGATCCGCTGCAGACGGCACCTCCCGAGGCGCTTGGCGAAGTCAGCCTCATAGCGGGCGCAGAGCTCGGGGAAGTGGGTAGGGAACCGCCCCTGCAGCGTGCTGGTGCCCCGTTGGCGGTATGTGCCGGGAGGCGTCGCATCCAAGGACAGCGCCAGCTGGTCTGCCACGGGAACAGAGAACGCCCCAGTGATCGTGTGGCTTGCTGCGTGCGGGTCCCCGCACAAAGAGCGGGCTCATGGACGTGGGGGCTCGGCCTGGGCGTGTGCCTGCTTGGCGCCGGAGCCCCGGGGGTTCTTCGACTAACTGGCCGGACGGGTCAACCAGCCGCCGGCTGGTCGGATTCGGTGGCGAAGCAGGTGACGCCATGGTGTCGCAGCGGGAAACTTGCATAGCAAGTGGCGATGCGGCTGACGGCCTCCGCCAGGTCCTGATCGCTCGAGGCACCATCCAGCCGGAGGCGCTGCGCCACCCGCATCGACTCGATCCACAGCAGTTCGCTGCAGGCTGTGACGGTGGCGGCAAATGCCTGGTGCAGCGAAAAATCGCCCTCCAGAACAAAACGAAGCACCACCGCGGTATCGACAAAGGCAATCAACGCCGTGCCCCGTCCTCGAACAAAGGCTCAAGCGATCCACCTGACACAAGGGGCGCCAGCCGCTGGAAACCGAAAGCCTGAAGAGGTTTGCGGACTTCGATGAGCTTCCCTTCCTCAAGCGGCACCAATCGAGCGATTGGATGGTCCCAATCCATGACCACTACGGTCTCGCCGGCCTGCACCACCTTGAGCTCGGCGCTCAGATGGGCTTTGAGATAGGAAACCGAAGAACGCTTAAGAATGCGTTATATAGCACAGGGCCGCCATGCCATGGACCGGCGCCCGGCTTCCGGCTACTATTCCGCCCACCATGAACCGTGGTCGCATCGCCGCCCTCTTCGGGGCGGCAGTCTTGTATTTCGTCGCCCTGTACGCGTACGTGCCGAGCCTGCCCGCCTATGTCGCGGAACGCACCTCCCGCCTCACGGCGGTCGGAGCGGTCCTCGCCATGTACGGCCTGTGGATGGCCGTGCTGCGGATGCCGCTGGGCGTCGTGACCGACGCGACGGGCCGCTACAAGCCGTACCTGGTAGGCGGAGTGTTCATGGCGGGGATCGGCGCCGTGGTCATGGCGTTCGGAAAATCGCTCGGCATCCTGGCCCTCGGCCGCGCGCTCACCGGAGTTTCCGCCGCAGCCTGGGTGCCCATGATGGTCGTTTTTGCTGGCTTTTTTCCGCCCGAACGGACGATCTTCGCGACTTCCCTCCTCTCCTTCGCCTCCTCCCTCGGCATGATGATCGGAACCAGCCTTACAGGCTTTCTGGAAACGCTGGGCGGCTACGGTTGTGCGTTCTTCGCGGCCGCGGGTCTTTCAATTTCCGCAAGCATCATTCTGGCATGCGTGAGGATCCCCCGAATGGACGCAGGGCATCGCGGGCAGGTCACGGCAGGATCAGTCCTCGCAATCTTTCGGAGGCGCGACGTTCTGGTTCCCTCCTTCACGAACGCCCTCTGTCAGTTCGGGGTTTGGGCCCTGACTTTCGGATTCATGCCCCTGCTGGCCCGCCGGATGGGGGCGAGTGCGGTCGCGACGAGTCTCATCATCACGCTGAACATCGCCGCAAACACGGCGGCGAACCTCTTCGCGACTCTCATCGCACACCGCGGAGGCAGGCGGCTGCTCCTCTATGGAAGCTTTGCCGCCTTCGCCGGAGGAGCGTTGCTGCCCGCGCTCGGCCAGTCGGTCCCCGTCCTCTTCATCTCCACCGTGATCATGGGCCTGGCGAACGGCCTCTTCTTCCCGATCCTCCTCGGGCTCTCCATCCAGCGAGTGGATGCCGCGCACCGCAGCACGGCGATGGGCATTCACCAGTCCGTGTATGCGATCGGAATGTTTACCGGTCCCTGGATCGGGGGGGTCCTTGCCGATGCGGTCGGGATCCGCTCGATGTTCGCCATCGTCGCGGCCTTCTCTCTTGCCGCGCCCAGCGCTCTCATCGCCCTCAACCGTCCCGTCGCCCCTGCCGAGCGGGGGGAGGCCTCCGGGTAGGAGGGAGATTGCCCTCGCTCCGTGGCTCAGCGCGTCCGCCGTGCATCGATGTCATCGGGATAGGAGAGCGCTTCGCTTCCACGTTGATGAGGGTGCGCTTCAGGAAGAAGGCGATCATGGTGCTGCGGAAGTATTGGCTGAGCGTATCCGCATGGGTGTATTTCAGGTAGATGCCCGGCGTGAAGGGCCGGGTGACGCACACGAACACGTACTTGTCGATCGCTGCGGAGATCAGGAAACCCCCGTGATTCCTGTAGTAGGAGGGCAGGTCGGTCCCCCCTCCTCCGAGCGAGATCCGCAGGGGGCTGCGTGTCAGGACCATGCAGACTCTCCTTTTGCGGCGCCTCGAGAAGCCTGCTCGTCGCCGAGGAGCCTGTCCACGACGTCGCTGCCGACGAATCCTGCCCCGACGGTGACAAAACATCTCATGCAGCCGAGTGTCCTTCCTGCCGCGTGACGGAAAGTGCCGCGCGGGATCACCTTCTGGAATGTGACCTGTCCGCACCTCATAAACCAATCCGGGGAATTTTCAAGCCATTGCGGGGTCATGACCGCCTCAACGCGATGCACCAGTCGCTCGATACAACATCCGGAACAGGCGATCCCCAGGGAGGACATTCGACAGTTGAGCGGACCCTGTCCGAAGTGCGGTTTCGACCTCGAGGCCGGAAACTGTGCCGCGACTGCGGCTTTCTACCGGGAGATGCTCACGCCGCACCCGTGAGCCGGCGGGCGCTGGCGTTCCCCTGCCGACCCAGGATGGCGTACACCAGCCCGTCGAAGAGAAGCAGCAGGTAGAACGTGGCAAACCGCCAGACGAAGATTGCAATGATCGTCGGGCCCAGCGCGCTGGTCATGCCCGCGTACACCAGCGCAAAGGCGCCTTCCACGCTGCCGCTGGCCCCGGGGGTCGGCACATAGAAGACGACCTGCCACAGGATCACGAACGTAATGAGGACCGCCACGAAGGGCAGCTTCATCCCCAGCACGCCCTCGAGGACGAACTGCAGGGAATACGCGTGCAGAACGGTGTTGGCCGCCCCGAGGAGGATGTCGAGCACCATGACCCAGGTCTTCTCGAACCAGAGCGTGCGGACGTTCGCGCGAAGGCGGTGGGACCAGCGGTGCAGCTTCGGCGCCCAGTCGTGCGTGCCGCTCACCTTCGCCACGAACCGCCCCACGAAGGTCCGCTCCAGCCGGATCGCCAGCCGGCCGATGAAGTGGGGCCTGATCAGGAGCATGAGCAGGAGCATCGTGGCGCAGAAGGAGATGCTGAGGGCGACGTACATGAGGCGCGACCCCATGCCGAGGGTCGATGCGATCCAGGGAATCTGCGTCAGAAAGAACAGGGAGATGCACAGGGAGGTCATCGCCTGCTCGACGAACCGGGACATTATGACATTGGTGGAAGTCGCCACCGGCACCCCGACGGAGCTCAGGTGGTAGATCTGGAACGGCTGTCCGCCGGCGGTCATCGGGGTGATGTTCGTGAAGAACGCGCCGACGGCACTGTTGTAGAAGGCCTGGACGAAGGACAGGCGGATCTTGAACTGGGAAACCACGAGCATGAGCCGAAGCGAGTCCACGACCTGAGAGGCGACGAACAGCAGGAGCGGCGCAACGAAGTAGATCACGCGCACGTTGCGCAGGGCATGCAGGAACTGGGTGCGGTCAATGAAGAGGGAAAGAACCGCGTTCACCCCGAACCCGAGGATCACGGCGATCAGCCCGAAGCGCAGCACCCGCCGCATGCTCGAACGGTCCCGCAGGTCGAATCCCAGCTTCAAGAGAGTGCTTCCACGACTGCAGCCGCAATGGTCTCAGCGCCGTTCTGTGCAACCGCGCGCTCCGCGGCGCCCGAGGACTCGGTGCAGGAGGCGCGCTCGCGGGTGAGCTCCGAAACCTTGCGCACGAACATCCGCGGACGCGGGCAGTACCACCCGTGGCCGTTCTCGACGATGAATCGCATGCTCCCCCGCTCGTTGGGAGCTCCAATGTGGGTGACAATGAGGGGAAGACCGGTGACGATGGCCATGGCGGCAAACCCCGTCCCGACCTTGCCGGCGAGGGCGTCCGCCGAGGCTATTATTGGGCTGAGGTCTTCCTGGTAGCCGAGGGCTACCACGGCGGGGCTGGGCACCCGGCGCCGGATCTTGTCCAGCAGCTCCGCATTGCGCCCGGTGAGCACGACCAGGGTCGCTCCCGTGACGTCGTTGGCGAAAGCCTCGATGAACGGAATCGTCCGCCCGATGCCTTCGCCCCCAAGGCTCAGGACGACGGCGAAGTGCTCCGGCGGGATGCCGAGCCCCTGGCGCAGGACGTCCCGCGGAACGTCGCTTCTCACCATTGCAGGATCGAAGACCAA
>JBEKXR010000235.1:0-6248 GCA_049511935.1 Spirochaetia bacterium
AGAATTTTAATGTTCTCGAGTAAGGAAATAGCAGGCTTTCCGAATCCCCCGGCATATCCAATAGACACCCCGACGGATTAAGATTAAATTCCGCCGAGCTGTGGAAGCCCAACAAGGAGGTGCGCATGACGAAACGTGCCATGTTCCTCATGTTAGCATTGTCAGCAATCGGAGTTCCCCTTCTCACGGCCCAATCAAACGAGGTTTTGGACGCCGTTCTCGGCGAGGCAACCCTCAGCTATGGCAACGCCGCCTACCTCGTCGGCACCGCGTCGGGACGCTTTCCCGAGACGATTACTCCGGCAGAGGCCGCGCCACGCCTGGAACAAGAGGGGCTGGGAAGGCCGGGCCTCGGGCCGACTGACCCGGTGACTCTCGGCGACTTCTCCTACATGCTTACCCGAGCGTTTGGCATCCATGGCGGCATCATGTACTGGGTCCTGCCCAGCCCGCGGTATGCCACTCGGGAGCTTGCATACCTCGGTATCATTTCCGGCCCCGCGAAGCCTGGCATGCCGCTCTCCGGCGAACGAGCCCTCCGCATCCTCGAACAAATGCTTCATCGCAAGGAGGCCGCCCGATGAAATCGATGGTCTTGATATTGGCTGGCCTTGCCCTGGTTGCCAGCGGCGCCTTCGCCCTCGATGCGGACTATGGCCTTACCCTGGACAGCTCAACGTTCCTGAGCAGCGGGGTCATAGACACCACGTACGAGAGCGAGTACAAGGCGGCCGTCTGGGGCGAGTTGTTCCAGGCGACCGACAAGGGCGGGTCGCTGGACCTCACCGCCCAGGGAAGCTATCGGTACACCGCGGCCCGTCCTTACATAGTGGACCTCGACCTCTTGCGGTTCACCGGGCTGTTTTCCGAGGCGATGGGCGCGGGGACGGCTGTGGAACTAAAGGCGGGACGATTCAACTTTAGTGACGCGACGAAGCTCATCCTCGACCAAACGTTGGACGGCGTGCAGGTCAGCCTGCTGTTTTCCGGTTTCCAGGTACGGCTTGCCGGTGCCTACTCGGGCTTCATATTGAACCCCAGCTCCAACGTCCGCATTTCGGCAGACGACTATCTCGAGGTGAACGACAATTCTGTCTTTTTTGGTCCAAAGCGGCTTATAACGCAAGCCTTTATCGGGTCCGACGGCTTCGCCCTGCAGGCCCTGGCTCAGTTCGACCTGAGGGGGGACACTGGCGGGGAAATCGTCAACACCCAATACCTCGGGATTGCCGGTGTGCCCCGTCTCATACCCAATCTCTACCTGGACTACCACCTGACGGCAAGCTACGGACAATCGACCGTGGGTGACAAAACCACTAACCTCATCTCGGCTCTTGCCGGCTTGGGCTTCCGGTTTTACGCCGAAGAGCTTGCCGCATCGCGTGCTCACGTACAGGTGACGTACGCGACGGGTTTCACGCCGGTTGTGCTGCTGCTCAATAACTTCAGTTTCGACGACTTTCGCCCAATCAGCCAGCCGACAATCGGACTCGCCTTTTCGCCGCGGCTGGCAAATCTTCTCTACCTGGATGTGGGCTACTCGTTCCGTCCCTTCGTCAACAATCCCTCGCCCAGTTTGTCCAATATCGAGCCGCTGGTGGGGGCACGTATCTTCTTCCGGGATCCCGTCCCCCTCCTCGTCAGCGGCACGCCAGCGGATATTCTGGTGAATGATCTGAATCCCAATTCCACGGAGCTATATTTAGGAACGGAGATAGATGCGGGTGTCATGGCGCGCATATTCTCCGACCTGGGCATGTCGATTCAGGGCGGGGTCTTCCTGCCGTCGACAGGGGATTCCGCCGCATTTACATCGAACCGGGGCATCGGGTTCGTGCTGAAAATCGATGTTTCGGCGGCCATTTAGCAGGGAGGGTATGATGAAAAGGATTGGAATCGCGATTATCATCGCGTTGCTGCTCGTGCTCGCAGTCGTCGATGTCGGCGCTCAAAGCCGCGCAGTGTTCAGGACCGTTACGGGGAAGGTTGAGATTCAAAACCCAGGGGAACAGAGCTGGCAGGCGGCCAGCGCCGGAATGGAGGTGCCCATCCGGGCGACCATCTCAACTGGTTTTGGTGGCCGCGCCGTCCTTGAGTTCGGCGCCTCTACTCTGACGGTTCGTCCGCTTACCCGGCTTCGCATCGATGAGTTGTCCACGCAGAACAACGTGGCCCGCACGAACCTGTCCTTGCCGGTCGGTCGAATCCGCGCCGAGGTCAAGTCGACCGCCGGCACCGCCAACGATTTCAGTGTTCGCAGCGCCCTATCGACCGCTGCCGTACGTGGCACTGGCTTTGAGACAGATGGCGTTCGTCTCAGCGTCTTCGAGTCCACCGTCGCCTTCTTGTCGCAATCCGGGATCAGCACGAACGTAAGCGCGGGCGAGACGGGCGTGTCCTCGGGCGGCGGTTCTCCGTCCGGTGGCGCCGACCAGCGCGAGGCCAACACTGCCGTAAACCCCTACACTTCACTCACGGGGAGCGGCGGAATTGGCGGTGGTTTACCCGGACTTGGAATCGGCACCATTACGGTGAATTGGCAATAGGCGCGGCATGGAAAGGATAACGACCATGAAGAAGAGCGCTTTCTTGCTGGCAAGGGTTGCGGGCCTCTTCATCGCAGCGGTATTTTTGGCCGGCTGTTACGCCCAGCTCGCGGACCAGAAAGGCTACCTTAATCTCGGCCTCCAGTTTGCAGACCGACAGGCACCTGCTGGAACTTCCGAAATCATAGTGTTGGTTGCCAACTCCGGCTATGAAGACACACTCAAAGAGATGCTCTATCTCATTGACAAAGGCAAGAAGGTTGGACTTTCCGGATCCGAAACGGACCAGCTCACAACGGATGCCAAGCAGTTGGCCACCAGCGGGCTTGTGAAGTTCGGCGGCTTCCCCTTCTATCAGACGACCATTGGCAGCAATCCCGGATCCTTCCAGATTCCGGGCGTTCCCGCGGGCCGGGATTATTTCGTGAAGATCTTCGTGTTCAGTCCGGGCGTGTCATTTACGGTAGAAGACATCGATGCGAACTTCGGGGGTCTGGTTCATCTGGAGAACCTGGTGTTCAACCCTGAAGTCTACACGACGCCTTGGCAAAACTGGACGCTCAACCTGGGCCAGCCAGTGGAGGTGAATGCGGGCCAGTCCGTTGCCGTCAATGTGACGCTTGTCACACCGCCATAGCTTTTGATCGCTACTGCGATCAAAGTCCGTCCAGGGTAGTCGGGGATGCGGCGCAGTGCGTTGTCCTCAATGGGACCAAGGGAGAGCCCAATAATGCCAGAAGGGCGTCCTTCCCCGGCATTCTGTTTTGCCGGCACCAATTCTACCTGCTCGACCGTCACGACCCCCAGGAGGGCCATGAGGCGAAACTTCTCAATTCCACGTTGTGGGTGTTCGTCCTCTACGCCACCCTTGAGCACAATGATAATTGGAACGAAGAGAATAGCTCGTTGCTGGATAGGAATCGTCAAATACACGACCCTGACATAGTTGTACGGCCATAGCCCATACGATGCTCGGCCAAGCCCACTATGCTATTTTTTGACAGCTTTGCAAAATATGGTGTCACCATGTTTGAGGGAACTCCCGTATCCGATGCGCCCACCGTAATGTACGTACCGGATGAGTTTCAATATCCCGATGGATTCGAAGTGCGCTACACGAGTGGTCACGTTGATTGGGACAGTGCGAATCATCTGCTGTACTGGTATCCTCACGTTAATCGCTGACATGCCGGTGTCGGCAGGGGCAAGCCCCGATGGCAACGTTCGGGCATAGAAAGGCGATACGCGGCGAAGCTGTTTCGAGCCTGCGCGAAGACCTCGTTTGTCGTTCAGTTTGCCGGTGCGTGCCGGGCGGGATAGACCTCAGCCTAGTGCTCGCGCCAGAGGTCTTCCTTCCGGTCCTTTCGAAGCTGCATATCTCTTCAGCCCGGGCACGTCGACGACGCCTTCCTCTGAAAAGGCGTGGTAGGCCATGATGATCGCGCGGACTCCTGATGATGGGCCGTCCGGGTGACTGTAGACGGAGGTCCCTGCAAGGAACAGCCGCCCGACCTTTCCGAGGACGCGCATATTCTGCCCGATGTTGGCCGGACCGAGGCCTCCGGCGATTGCCAGCGTCATTCCTTCCGCGCCTTCGAGCCCGTGCATGCCGAGCATTTGGAGGATGGGGCCCTTCTCCGTGTCATCGGGCTTGAGATAGCCGCCCATTGTCGTCAACTGCATGAATGCCGCGCCATAGAGGCCCGCGAGGAGATATGTGACGCGCGGATCGAATCCCCATGTCGAACAGCCGGTCGACACGTTCATTCCCGCCGTATGCGCGTAAACGGGCACGTCATGGCGTTCGATCAACTCCGCCATGAGCGGGAAACCGCCGCCGTAGTAGGGCGAGAACATGAGAGCGTTCGCACCTGCCTCGATGGCCGCGCGGGCATACTGGTGCATGCAGTCCGGGTCGGTCGTGATGTGCGGCGCGAACAGGAACCGCCTGCCCTTTGGCGGGTCGGATCGGCCGATGTCGAAACCCGCGGACTGCAGATCCTTCACGACCCTGCCCACGTAGCGGGGAACGTCCGCCAGGGGCAGGTGCATGTTCTCATCGGCCTTCGTGAACCTCGCCCCGGCAAGGGCCGCCTCCACGACGGAGCGGGAGAACAGCTCGGGCGTGAGACCCGTTTTCGGTTTCACGATCGTCCCGATGATCGGTTCATCAGCAGCGAGCCCGAGGTAGCGGCGAACCCTCGAATGCGGCCAGCGGCGGGGAGGGAAGCGGGAGAGGAGCTCCGGGGGGAAGGTGATGTCGACGATCCGCGCGCCCTGGTAGAATGAGAACGCCGAGAAGGGCTCACTCGCGATCGCCATCAGGAGCTGGGCAAGAGGCACCTTCACGTCGGAGCGCTTGTCGAAGAAGGCAAGCGGATAGGCGACCTTCACGAGACCCGATTCCACCTTTTCCTCTCCATTGTGCCCCAGGAGGACCATGTCGGTGGCCCAGCTCATGAACTCGTCGTACCCGTGGGGCTTCCGCAGGGAAGCATCCCCTTCCTGGTGCCACGGCTTCAGCGTCCCATGCTCCAGGAGCATCTTCGCAGCGGTGACGAGGCCCGCCATGGGCTCGCCGTCATGCACCACCTCGAACCAGTAGGTGACCTCTACTGACGGTCCCCGGAGGTTTTCCCGGCCCTTGTTCAGGGTGTCCACCGCGTCCCGCGAGCGTTCCGATGTGCAGGCTGGCGGCAGGCCGATGTAGGGATGCGTGATCCGTCTTCGAAGGCTGTCTCCCGATCCGAGGATGCTCATTGATGGGTTCTCCTTTTCACACGAGGGACGTGAGGACGATTGTCGCTTTTCCCGCGTCGAGGCGTGCCGGCGTGCCTGCCGGAATGACGAAGCTGTCGCCGCAGGCCAGTTCGATCCGTGCGCCGTCCGACTTAGCACACATGCGACTGCGGTGAGTGTCCCAGTCGCACAGGTGGGACGGGAGGGCAGGTCCATCCCTGATACCAGTCTCGCCTCGTCCATTTCGAAGAAATCGCACGCCAGGATCCGGCTCAGCGTGTCAGCACTCTGACGGGCACGGAAGAGCTGCGGCCGGGCTTCGAAGTCCATGACCTTGAGGGCCTTCTCCACGTGCAGCTCGCGCCTGCGTCCCTGTTCGTCCACCCGGTCCCAGTCGTAGACCCTGTAGGTGATGTCGCAGCTCTGCTGGACTTCCAGCAGGAGAACGCCGTTTCCCGCCGCGTGAACAGTCCCGGGCGGAACGAAGATGCAATCCCCGGGGGCGACCTGGGGGGAGGCGAGCATTGTGTGCGCCTGGCCATTGCCGAGAGCGACCCGGAACGACTCAGCCGACGTTCCCGGAACCAGGCCAAGCGAAAACCGGGCGTGATCGCTTCGTGCGATGATGTACCAGGCTTCGGTCTTTCCCCGGGGGGAGCCCTCCATTTCCCTTGCCTGCGCATCGTTCGGGTGGACCTGGACCGAGGCGAGCCCGTTGACGTCGATCAGCTTCACCAGCAGGGGAAACTCACCCTGGTACTTCTGGAACATCTCCACCCCGAGAAGGTCCCTGCCTGCTACCCTGACGAGATCCACGAGGCTCGTGCCCCCGAGCGCCCCGCCCGAAACGCGGCACACGCCGTTCGCATGGGCGGAAACCTCCCACGCTTCCGCGACCGGTCCGTCTGGAATCTTCTTGCCGAGCTTCTCGGCCATCGCGCGGCCTCCCCACGGACGGGACTG
>JBEKXR010000236.1:0-6239 GCA_049511935.1 Spirochaetia bacterium
CTCCCCCACTGGCCGGCGCCAGTTTCGGTGACGAGCTTCTTCACCCCTTCGCGCTGGTTGTAGTAGGCCTGAGGGATGGCGGTGTTCGGCTTGTGGCTGCCCGTGGGCGTCACGCTCTCGTTCTTGAAGAAGATCATTGCCGGTGTGCCGAGGGCTTCCTCCAGGAACTTCGCACGGATGAGCGGCGTCGGGCGGAAAAGGGAATAGACCTTGAGCACTTCGTCCGGAATTGTGATCTCCCGCGCCTGGGAGACCTCCTGCTCGAGCAGGCCCATGGGGAAGAGCGGTGTGAATGCCTCCAGGGGAACCGGCTTCCCGTCGGCCGGGCTCAGCATCGGCGGGACGGGCTCGGGAAGCACGGGCTGGATGTTCAGCCATTTCCGGGGGATCTCCCTTGTCGGGAGCTGGAAGATACGGTCATCGAGCATGGAGGACTCCTTTCGAACGATTTCCGCCGTGAGCCCCATGCACGCTGCACGCGGGATTTGGCGGGCCGCCCCAACGGGGCGGAAAAAAGAAAACCCGGGCATTCCGGGCCCGGGTTTCGCGCATAAAAAAACCGCGGGCGGTTCCTCTCACTCGGGGAGGGAAACCGCCTGCGGTCTCCTGAGCTGCAATGTCAGTTCAGGCGGACCCCGGGCGTCTCCTCCCCGTGGTCCACCACCAGTTCTTCGGCACTGACACTGTCCAGACGGCCTTTGCGCAACTCATCTCCGCATGTATACACGCCCACAACCGCGGTTGTCAACAGGTAGTTTCAGAAATCTATCAATTCAACCTCGAAGACCAGGAAGGAGTTCGGGGGTATGACCCCCGGGTATCCCTGCTCTCCATACGCGAGCTCGGGCGGTATCACCAGGAGGCGCTTCTCCCCCCTCTTCATCCCCAGGAGGGCTTCCGTCCAACCCGGGATGACCCTGTTCACCTGGAAGGTGGCCGGCTGCCCCCTTGCGGTCGTGCTGTCGAAGACCTTGCCGTCGAGCAGGGTGCCGGTGTAGTTCACGCTCACCTGGGACGCGGGGCTCGGGGACCCGCCGGATCCCTTCTTCAACACTTCGAACATGAGGCCCGACCTGGTCGTGGTGAGCGCCGGCCACTTCTGTGCGATCCGGGCGAGGGCATCGGAGCGCTCCATCTTCTTTCTTTCTCCCCTCGCGGTCTTCGCCTTCTCCACGAGGGCATCGAAACCCTGCTGAGTCACACTGAACGCACCGGCCGCGGAGCCCACGCGCAGAATCCGCACGGAGATCATGTGGTCGCCCGGCGCGATTGCCTTCACCACCTCCATCCCCTGAACGACGCGGCCGAAGATGTTGTACCCGCCGTCCAGCCATGGTGCAGGCTTCATGGTGATGTAGAACTGGCTCCCGTTCGTGTCCGGGCCGGCATTCGCCATTGCCAGAACGCCGGGGGCGTCATGCTTCAACTCCGGACGCGTCTCGTTGGGAAACTGGTACCCGGGACCGCCGCTGCCATCGCCCTTCGGATCACCGCCCTGGATCACGAATCCCGCATCAACCCGGTGAAACGTCAGCCCGTCGTAGTACTTGCGCCCGCTTGCCCCGTTGGCCTTCAGGGTTCCTTCCGCAAGCCCCACGAAGTTGGCGACGGTCATGGGCACTTTCTGGTATTCCAGGGAGCATACGATGATCCCCCGTTCAGTCTTGATTTCGGCGTACAGGCCATCGGGAAGCTGCGCGGCCTGCGTGAATCCGGGAAGCGCCGCGAGAAATGCCAGGACGAATGTCACGGATCTTGCGCGACGTACTGCGCAAGCCGTGACCGCGAACGTCACGGATCTTGCGCGACGTACTGCGCAAGCCGTGACCGCGATGGCGGACATAGCTCTGGTCACTTGACCCTCCGATCCCGCACGGCGCGCCCGGGGGCGCCGCCGTCCCCGGCTTCCACCTCCACCGGGTCATCCGCGCAGGGCACCACCTTCCATTCCTGGGCATCAAAATCGAAGTCTGCAATGCTGTCCAGGGGCATCTTGATGTATCTCCCCTGCCCCTCGACGGCAACGGATCCGTCCTCCAGGAGGATCTCGCCGGTCCCTTCGAAGATGCGCGAGCCTTCCTTCACGATCCTGCCGACCACCCGCACCGGCCGGTCGGTGGGAACCGGCTTCTTGAACTTTGTGCTGAACTCCACGGTCACGCCCCAGGTTTCCCCGCCCGAACGCGTGAGGATCGCCCGGCCGATCGTCTCGTCGAGAATCGAGGTGCTGATCCCTCCGTGCAGCCGCCCGGGGTAGCTCTGGTGCTCTTCGCGCGCCGTGAACACCGCCATGAGCTCGCCGGAGTCCAGCTCGTAGAACGCCGCGCGGAGGCCCGCCGAATTCTTCAGGCCGCAGACGAAGCACATCCGCGAGTTCCGTTGTTTTGCGGTCACCTTTCGTTTCATGAGGGCACACTCCCGAGAATGATTTGAGAAGCCTCGACGTACGTCGGTCCGAGCCGGCGCAGCACCTCCGCCACGTCGCGCTCGTCCCCCTCGATTCCGAGGGCCGCAAAGTTCCTGTCTCCCCGGGCCCCCAGCTGGAGGTCTACCACGTTCACCCCGCAGGAAGCCAGCGCGGAGAGAAGGACGAGGACGACCCCGGGCATGTTGGCGTGCACGGCGACGATCATGTGCCGTGAAATCGGAATCGGAAGCCAGACCCCATCCACCTCGAGAAGGTATGCCGCGGCGGGCTTCAGGGGTGGAAGCCGCATCCGAACCTCGGGCTCGATGCGCAGGAACCGGTCTCCCGCGGTGCCCAGCACGAACTCCACTGCCTCCCGGATGCGCTCGCGGGGACCGCCGAGCGTGAGGTAGGCGGTGGCCGTGCCGTCTTGCAGGGAGTTCAGCCACGCGGTTTCGACGTTGATCTCCTCCGAGGCGAGGGTGTTCAGCAGCACGGCGAGAGTGCCGGGGATGTCGCGGTGATGGGAGAAGAGGCAGACGATCTGGCCTCCCTCCCAGGCGGGAATCCGGTCGGAGATGGTGATGGACCGTTCCTCCTTCCTGACGCGCAGCGCGTGGAACGAGCCGAGCGAGGAGGATTCCGGGAAGTCCTTCACCAGCGCCTTGAACCCGCCGCCGAACGAGAGGTGCGGAATCTTCAGTCTCTTCTCTCTGGCGAAGCGGTGGTTGAGCATTTCCATTCCGAGGTTGAGGACCCGGAATGAAGACTCGTCCCGGTGGCGGAGTGGCCGCTTCTCGGGAATGCCGCGGGAGAAGGAGACATAGTAGCGGTACCCGGCGGCCTGCACGGCCTCCAGCCCCGCCGCGTAGTCGCGGCCGAGGTCGTCCAGCGAGTGCGTGTCCGTTCCGATCGCCACCGGGATTCCCAGGCCCCGCGCGCGGCGGAGGATCTCGGCATGGGGATAGATGCCCACGCCCTTGCGGAGGCCCGAGAGATTCACGTCGAGGGCGAGGTTGCGCTCGGCGATCATCTCCAGGAGCGTGGACAGCCTCCGCGCGGTCTCACTGTCCGCGCCCTCGAGGTCGGCGAGGCATGCCGGAAGCGGCGCGTGCAGCTTGGGAAGGTCGAGGTGCCCGACAACGGAGATCATCTGCCAGCTGGCGTCCACCATCTCGATGCACTCGTCGAAGTACGCCGCCCAGAACGGCTCGACGCCGCCGCGGAGCTGCAGCAACTCGCGCGTGTCCGATGCCGTGCCGTCGTACGGGATGCCTTCCGGGGCGAAGTGGACGGAGGCGACCACGAAATCCGCGCCGTGGGCCTGGAAGAGCTTCGCGCGGTTCCACTGCAGGCCCAGTCCCGTCCCCAGCCACTCCAGCTCGACGCCGCAGCGGACCTGGATGCGGCCCGCCGCGCGGTCCCGCAGGCTCTCCATCCGTCCCGCGAAATCGAAGTAGGAAGAATCACCCCTGATGAACTTCACGTCCGTGGCGCGCTCCGCCTCGTAGCGGAAGCGCGTGAGCCGCGGGGTGTGGATGATGAAGGTCACGGAGGGGAAGCCCAGCTCGATCGCGCGCTCGACGACCGCGTCGAGGTCGTCGATGCCGTGTTTGACGTGGTCGCGGCCGGTGCCGACGTGGATGCCGTGGGTTTCCCAGACGTGCATGGCGGGGAGTATAGCGGAATATCTGCCCGCGGGCCAACTTGAAAGTGGGTGCGGTTTAATCTATCTTCCACGCATGGACAGCCGCGAGGTGATGAACAGGGTGGGGGCCATCATCGAGGCCCACGGCACCGGACTGCTCGCCACCGTGGACGAGGACGGGGATCCTCACCTCCGCTGGCTCACCCCGACGCTTCTCCCGGACAGCCCGGGCGCGGTGTATGCCCTCACGACTCCCCGGTTCTCCAAGGTCGTCCAGGTTCGCGCGCACGCACGCGTGGAATGGATGTTCCAGACCCCGACGCTTGACGAGGTGATCAGCATCCGCGGTCCCCTCAATGTCGTTGAAAATCCGTCACTCCGTTCGGAAGTCCTCGAGGTCCTCGGCCCGCGCCTGCAGACGTTCTGGAAGCTCGCGCACGACGCGCGCGACCTGGTCGTGCTGGAGACGGTTGCGGAAGAGGCGATCCGGTACCTGCCGATGCTGGGCAGGAAAGACGTCGTCCATTTCTGAAAGGGGCGCGCGGCCATGGCCATCGGGAAGAAGGAGCGCCTCGGCGCGCAGTTCGAGCTCGACCTCCTGAAAAAGATGCTCCTCATCCGAAGGTTCGAGGAGAAGGCCGCGCAGATGTACGGCCTGAAGAAGATCGGCGGCTTCTGCCACCTCTACATCGGGCAGGAAGCGGCCGCCGTCGGAGCCATTGCCGCCATAGATCTGAGCAGGGACTACACGGTGGGCGCCTACCGCGACCACGGCTACGCGCTGGCCTGCGGCATGGATCCGAAGGGCCTCATGGCCGAGCTCTTCGGCAAGGCCACGGGGGTGTCCAAGGGCAAGGGCGGATCGATGCACTTCTTCGACGCCTCGCGGCACATGTTCGGCGGCAACGGCATTGTGGGGGCGCAGATCCCCGTTGGCACGGGCGTTGCCCTGAAGTGCCGCTACCGCAAGGACGGCGGCGTGGTCCTGTGCTGGTTCGGCGACGGGGCGATTCACCAGGGATCCTTCCACGAAAGCCTCAACATGGCGAAGATCTGGAACCTGCCGATCGTCTACATCTGCGAGAACAACCAGTACGGCATGGGCACCGATTTCCGCCGTGTCTCCTCGGTCACCGATTTCGTCGTCATGGGTGCTTCCTACGGCATTCCCGGCAAGCAGGTGAATGGGATGGACGTCCTGGAGGTGTTCCGGGAGGTGGGAGAAGCCGCGGAACGGGCCCGCACCGAGTCGACCCCCGTGTTCCTGGAAATCAAGACGTATCGCTACCGCGGCCATTCGATGAGCGACCCGGCGAAGTACCGCACGCCCGAGGAGCTGGAAGCGTATAAGAAGCAGGACCCTATCCTCATCCTGAAATCCCGCATGGAGGAGTCCGGGCACTTCACCGAGAAGGCATACGCGGCCCTTGACGCGGAGTGCAAGGCGGTCTGCGACGATGCGGTGAAGTTTGCCGAGGAGAGCCCCGAACCCGAACTTTCTGCGCTGTACGAGGACATCCTCGCATGACCATGGTCACCTTCCGCGAGGCCCTTCGAGCCGCCATGGACGAGGAGATGGCCCGGGACGACTCGGTGATCCTCATCGGGGAGGAAGTGGGCCAGTACAACGGCGCCTACAAGGTGAGCCAGGGTCTGCTGGAGAAGTATGGACCCGAGCGGGTCATTGACACCCCCATCTCGGAGGAGGGCTTCACGGGAATCGGAATCGGCGCGGCGATGGCCGGCCTTCGCCCCGTGGTGGAGTGGATGACCTTCAATTTCTCCTTGCAGGCAATGGACCAGGTCATCAGCAACGCGGCGAAGACGCGTTACATGTCCGGCGGCCAGTTCTCCATTCCCATCGTGTTCCGCGGCCCGAACGGCCCGGCCGAGCACCTCGGCGCGCAGCATTCGCAGGCACTGCAGTCTCTCTACGCGCATTTCCCGGGGCTGAAGGTGGTGGCCCCATCGACCCCGGCGGATGGGAAGGGCCTCCTGAAGGCATCCATCAGGGACGACAACCCGGTGCTCTTCCTCGAATCGGAGATGATGTACGGCTTGAAGGGCGAAGTGCCGGACGGCGAGCACATCATTCCCCTCGGGACCGCCGACGTGAAACGCCCGGGAAAGGATGTCACGATCGTCACGTATTCCAAGCCTGTCCGTATGGTCCTGGAGGCCGCC
>JBEKXR010000237.1:0-6238 GCA_049511935.1 Spirochaetia bacterium
GCCAGGTCATCTTCGGACAGTCCCACCAGGGCTCGATCTTCAACGTCCTCAGCGGCAAGGCCGATGTGTGTGCAGTTGACGATGTCGACGTCGACCGGTACTTCGACCTTGTCTCCGGCAAGGCAAACACCCCGGGCGCGGTGTACGTCACGAGGAAGGACGCCGCCGCTCCGTTTGACACGGTACCGGGAACCTCCTTCACCGTCATCGCGGGATACACGGTGAAGCAGGCCCCGATCGTCGTCAACACGGAGCTGGTCACTCCCGCGATGTTCAAGGCCCTTCGTGCGGCATTCACCTCGGATGCCACAACGAACAACCCGAAGATCTTCGTGCCGGAAGGTTTCAAGGACGAGAACGGCAATGAGGTCAAGGGCTTCTTCACGAAGACAGACAAGGAGCGTTTTCTTCCTGTCGATGCGGCCTGGTACAACTCGATCCGCGCGATGATGGAATAGAGACCTCCGTCTCCGTGCATGACTCCGGCCCCGGGGGTTCCCCGGGGTCGCTTTTCATGGAGGAGATCGTATGGCCATACTCGAGATCAAGCACCTTTCAAAGCGATACAAGGACGTGACTGCGCTCTCCGACGTCAGCCTCAAGGTCCATGCGGGAGAGTTCGTCACCGTGATCGGGCGCTCGGGGGCGGGGAAGTCCACGCTTCTGCGCTGCGTGAACCGGCTCGTGGAAGCAAATGCCGGCACGATCGAGTTCGACGGGGTGGACGTGCGAGCCCTGAAAAAACGTGACCTCCGGCATCTGCGGACGCATATCGGGATGATTTTTCAGCACTTCAACCTCGTGCCCCGGCAGACCGTGATCGAGAACGTCCTTCATGGGCTCCTCGGTTACAAGTCGACTCTTGCCGGCGTTCTGGGCCTGTACACGGCCGAGGAGAAGGAAAAGGCATTCGACATCCTCGACCGCGTGGGCCTGGAGGACCAGGTCCACAAACGCTGTGACCAGCTCTCCGGCGGGCAGAAGCAGCGGGTCGGCATCGCCCGGGCTCTCATCCAGGAGCCCCACCTGATCCTGTGCGATGAGCCCATTGCGTCCCTCGATCCGGGATCCGCGAAGAAGATCATGGACCGGCTCAAGCACATCTCGCGGGACATGAACATCACGATCCTGATGAATCTCCACCAGGTCGACGTGGCCATCAAGTACTCCGACCGCATAATCGGGGTGCGTGAAGGCAGGGTCGTGTACGACGATGACGCGAAGAAACTCAAGAAAAAGACCGTGGCGGAGATCTACGGCTCCGAGGCGGAAGAGATCCTTTTCGAGGAGCAGGCGGTGTGAGCACGCCCCTCGCCGTGCGCGAGGTGCTCGTCCGGCGCAACCTCACGTTCCTCGCAGGGCTGGCGGTCGTCGGCGCGCTGACGGTCGGCTCGTCCCTGGTCACTGATTTCAGCTTCAGCGCGGGCATTGCTTCCATCCCCAAAGCCCTTGGATGGATGGCGGTGAACTTCATCCCGAACGCGCGCGCCCTGAGGGCACTGCCGAACATCGGCATCAAGCTCGCCGAAACGGTGCTCGTGTCGATCATGGCCACCGTGCTCGCGGCGGGGGCGGCCCTCGTGCTGGCGATTCTCGCCTCCAGGACGACCCGGCCTCATCCTGCGGCGTCGGCCGTCGTTCGTCTCATCGCATCCGTGTGCAGGAACATCCCCGTCGTCGCCTGGGCCATGATCTTCCTCCTCTCGTTCGGCCAGAATGTCCTCACGGGGCTGCTCTCCTTGTTCATCGGCACCGTCGGCTACCTGGCCCGGGCCTACGCGGAAGCCATCGACGAGACCGCTGACAGCGCCGTGGAGGCATTGCACGCATCGGGTGCGTCGTGGCTTCAAACCGTGGCGCAGGCAGTCTTTCCGGCGCTCATGCCTCAGCTCACCAGCTGGATGCTGTACATGGTGGAAACAAACATTCGCGATGCCACGCTGGTCGGCATCCTCACGGGAACGGGAATCGGGTTCCTTTTCGACGTGTATTACAAGAGCATGAACTACTCGTCCGCGGCGCTCGTCGTCATCGGCGTGGTCATTGTCGTCATCGCCATAGAAACAGCCTCGAACGCTTTGAGGAAGATCATCCTGTGAAAGGCACGCGCCGGCACATCCGTCTCCGGGGAAGGTCCGCCTCATCCGTCGCGCTGAGGGCCACGCTCGCGGTGCTCGTGGGAATCACGGTAGCGGGTTTCTTCCTGCTTGATACGAAGCATCTGAATGTCGCGCGCGCCGGGGCCAGGCTGCTCAAGGACCTGGGCAGCATGATGACGCACCCCGCGGCCCTGCATTTCAGCATTCCGGAAGCCCTGAAGGCCATCCTGGTCACGCTCTGCCTCGGCTTTCTCACCACGTTTCTGGGTGCAGTCCTCGCCCTGGTCTTCGGGCTGTTCGCCGCGAGGAACCTGAGCCGCCCCGGGCTCGTCGCCTTCCTGAAGGGTCTCGTCGCATTCATACGCGCGGTCCCCACCGTCCTCTGGGTGCTGATCTTTGCGATCGGCGCGGGCCTCGGAAGCGTCGCCGCCATCATGGGCATGACCTTCCACTCCTTCGGCTACCTGCTCAAGGCGTATTCCGAATCGTTCGAGGAAATCGACGGTGAGATCATCGAGGCCCTGAAGGCATCAGGTGCGAACTGGCTGCAGATCGTCACGCGTGCCGTCATCCCCTCTTCAATGGGCCCCATCATCTCGTGGACCTTCATGCGCTTCGAGATCAATTTCACAAACGCGGTCGCGATGGGCGCCGCCGCGGGAGCCGGCGGAATCGGATACGATCTTTTCATGGCGTCGGGGTTTTATTTCAACACTGGTGAGGTCGGAACCATCACCTGGCTCATCCTTCTTGTGGCAATCCTGCTGGAAATCGGTGCGACCCGGTTGAAACGAACTCAACACGTCCAGCGGTAGGAAGCGGCGCCCGCCGCGATTTGTTTCATCTGGTCAATCGTGATAGATTTTAGACAAGATCCAGAAGGGCTTTGGGGGGCGTGATGCCAAACCGAATCGGCGACTTCCTGGTCAAAATCGGCGCAATGACCTCGGAACAGGTCGATCACGTTCTGCGCCTCCAGGCGGGGGGCGACTCGAGGATTTTCGGCGAAATCGCCCTGGAGCTGCGCTATCTGAACGACGATGCAATCAAGCGGTACGTCGATCACATGGAGA
Source organism: Spirochaetia bacterium (assembly GCA_049511935.1). Classification (GTDB taxonomy): domain Bacteria; phylum Spirochaetota; class Spirochaetia; order SZUA-6; family Fen-1364; genus Fen-1364. Next base: position 3,173 of record JBEKXR010000237.1, read on the forward strand.
AATGGAAGCTGAACCCGGAGGAAGGAGCCGGGACGGATGTTTCCGAAATCTGAGCTCGTCCAGCGCTATTCCCGCCACACCTTGTAGGCGCACCAGGTGTCAGCCTCGCGACGGAACAGCGCGACGTTGTCGCAGGTCCAGCAGAAACCGTTCGGCAGGACGCCCGGATTGTCGTTCAGCCAATGCTGGACATGCACGTATCCGTCGAGATCCAGATCATCGAAGGCGAGCGTCAGGTGGGGCTCGAAACGCAGGCGGTTACTCGCCCGCCACGTCGTGCAGCTCAGAAGCCGTGCGTTGAGCGCGGCCAGGGCCGGATCCTTCACGATGCGGTAGCCGACGAGGTACTTCTCTTTCCCCGCATCCCGGTAGGAAGTGCGCCACAAGCCGTCCGTGCGGATCGGGAACGGATCCCATCGGCCGACGACGGCCCCGAAAGCGTCGATGAAGGTGGGGACAAGGGGAGCCGGCACCAGCGCCCCGGTCCTCAGGGTGACGTGGGGCGGATAGGCGAGCGCGGCGCGGGAACCGCTCAAGGAGCAGACATGCCGCCGCGCCTCCTCGATCTGTCGTGACACAACCTGCGGCGGTGTCGTGATGACGATGAACCTGACTGCTTCGTTCATCCCTCTGCCTGCCCACGTACCTCTTCGAAGATGCCCCGCGCGCTGGCGATGACGCGGAATCGGCCCGGGCCGTATTCCTTCACATCGACGACCCCGCCCGCCGCGCGCACCACGACCGCGGCCCCGCAAAATCCCAGAGGTTGGTGCCCATCTGGACGAACGCCCCGATCCGTCCCGCCGCCACCTGGACCATGTCCAGGGCAGTGCTTCCGAAGCTGCGCACTTTGCGCGCGCACCGGGTCAAGGCCGGAAGGACCCTGCTCATGTAGGCAATACTTTCCTCCCTCGCGCCGAAAGAGAGGGCGACGACCGCCTCATCGAGTCGTGCCGCTTCGGGGGTCAGGAGAGGCGCGCGGTTCAGGGAGGCTCCCCGGCCGGACGTACCGGCGAACATCTCGTCCCTCAGCGGATCGTAGACGATGCCGATGATCGGCGCTCCGAGGGACCGTCCGTCCGGGAGGCGGGTGCCGGGGCTCGGAGCCGCCTCATCGGCAATCGCATGGCAGGCGATGCTCGTGCAGAAGAACGGTATCCCGTGATGATAATTCACGGTTCCGTCCAACGGGTCGACGATCCACAGGTAGGACTTCCGGCCCGGCTCGAATCCCCGTTCTTCCGAGAGCACGCCGTGGCCCGGAAAGCTCGTCCGGAGGACACGGAGAATCTCCTCCTCGCTCGCCCGGTCCAGCCACAGCTTCACGTCGTGTGGAAGCGCACGGTCAACCTGCTGCACCGTGCCAAAGCCGCCGCGGATCACCCTGCCCGCGGCAAGGGCGGCCTCCCGGGCAACGCTGCGCAGGAGCGGCATCAGGCCCTCATCGTCATGGAGCATACTTTTCCATGAACGTGGGAAGCGAGCACAGGTCACGCCAATGTTCCTCGAGCTGGGGCCGTGTCCACTCCCACCACCTGCTTCGCAGGATGCGGTCGATCACGGTGTCGCTGAACCGGGAGCGCAGCGGGCGCGCCGGCACGCCGGCAACCACCTGGTAGGGTTCGACGTCTTTCGTCACGACCGCCGCGGCGCCGACGACGGCGCCGGTGCCGATGCGCACGCCCGGCAGGATTACCGCGGCGTGGCCGATCCATACATCGTGTCCGATTGTGCAGGGATGCGCACGCCGCCAGGCGAAGAACTCCTCGTCGTCGCGGGTGTCCAGGCCGAACTTGACCCGCCTGTACGTCATGTGGTGCTGGGTGACGCGATCCCGGGGGTGGTTGCCGGGATTGATGCGGACCCTGTTCGCAATGGAGCAGTACTGCCCGATCTCGGAGTAGGAGATCGAGACGTCCCCGTCGTCGTATGTGTAGTCGCCAATGGTGGACTCCACGATCGTGGTGTTCCTCCCGATTTCCGTCCAGGAGCCGATCCGGCTTTTCACGATGCGCGCGCCTTCGTGGATGAACGGCTCCTCCGACAGGAGCGTGGAATCCTCCCGGCGGGAGTCGCGCGGGATGTCGATGTCATGGAACATACGATGCCTCCGTGGTTTAACGGACGGCCTCCGCCGCCCAGCGATCCCCCATTGCATGCAGGGTGCCGTCGTGCCTTTCGTAGACGCGGTAGCCGCCGACCCAGGCCGCGGCGACCGAGGGGAGATCGATCGAGTCGTTCACGAGGATCATATCGGCGCGCTTTCCCACTTCGAGCGAGCCGAGCTCTCCGCTCAGGCCTGCGGCGCGCGCGGGATTCGCGCTCGCCATGCGCACCGCATCGGGGAGCGGCAAAATATGGTCGTGGAACAGCCGAAAGACCGCGTGCAGGAGCGAGGGAGAGTAGTAATCCGAACAGAGGATGTCCACGGCATTCTGGCCGACCGCATCCAGGGCGCTGAGATTGCCCGTCGTGGACTTTCCGCGGAGCACATTCGGGGCGCCCACCGCCACGTGCATTCCCCACTGCGCGGCGGCCACAGCGGCTGCCATGTCCACGGGGAACTCGCTGATGGTCACGCCGCGCGCTTTCATGCGTGCGACCTTGTCCGCCGAATCATCGTCGTGCGAGGCCAGCGGCAGCCCGGCGGCGCGCGCATGCGCGATGAGCCTGCCGAGGGTCTCCTCCACGGCGGGGTTGCCTGCCTTCTTCTCTCTTTCCGCGATGATCGCGTCGATTTCGCCGCGCGGCGAGTTGTATTTCCTCACGTAGTAATTCACCAGGTGCTCGACGTTGCGGTACTGCCCCTGGCCGGGCGTGTGGTCCATGACGGACACGAGATTCACCTGTCGACCGTCGATCAGGCGGCGCAGCCTGTCGTAGTGATGCACCTCCACCATTTCGTAGCGGGCATGAACGAGATGACGGATCACCCCGGTGCGGCGCAGCCGGTTCAGCTCCCGAATCGCCGGCTCGAGGCCGTCGGGATGCAGGGTCCCGTCCCTTCCATCCATGAAAGAAAAGGAATGGAAAATCGTCGTGATGCCATGGCCCACCAGCTGGGTT
>JBEKXR010000238.1:0-6158 GCA_049511935.1 Spirochaetia bacterium
ACCTCGTCGAAGATGAGAGTGCTCACGTGGTCGGACTCGGCCAGAACCCCCTTGATGGCGAGCATCACGCGCGAGAGCTCCCCGCCGGAGGCGATCGATCGGAGGCGTTTGAACGGCTCACCCAGGTTGGGCGATATGACGAACTCGATGGCGTCCCTCCCCCAGGGCGTGAGGACCGGCGTGCCATCCGCACGGGCGGCATCCGCGATGAGGACGCGGAAGCTCACCTTGGGCATTCCCAGCTCTCGCAGCTCCTCCTCGATTTTCTTCTGCAATACCAGGCTTCCCGCCTTGCGCCTTTCCGAGAGCTCGCGAGCCGCCTCGGCGATCTGCTTTTCCGTGCGCGCGATCTCGGATTCGAGGTTCTTCTTCTCCTCTTCCCAGTTCTCCATGCCGGCGAGTTCCTGCTCTCCTGCGGCGCAATAGGCGAGAACCTCCTCGATCGTGTCTCCATACTTCTTTTCCAGTGTCCGGATCGCCGAGAGCCGGGACTGCACGTCGTCCAGCCTCCCGGGGCTGAAATCCGCCTTGGACTTGTACTGCCGGATGCTTTCCGCGAAATCCTCGATCTCGTAGAAGGCATCCTCCAGCTGGTGGGCGGGCCGCGAGAGGGATGAATCGATGCCCAGGATCTCGTCCATCGAGTGACGCGTTTTCCGGAGCGCCGCGAGCGCACCGCCGGCGCTCTCTGCGACCTGGCCGTGCACCTCCTCCAGGAGCGTGAACAGTTTCTCGTGATGGACGAGAATCGCCAGCTCCTTTTCCAGCTCCTCTTCCTCGCCGGGCTTGAGCCTGAGACCCTTGATCTCGGTCACCGCGTAGGTGAGCAGGTCCGCACGACGAAGGCGTTCGCGCTCGTCGCCAATGAGCTTGGAATGACGCTCCCGCAGCGAGGCAAGGGCCGCATACGTCTCGTGGAAGCGCTCCGCGAGCGGCTCGGTGCCTGCCCAGCGGTCCACGAGCGTGCGATGATTTTCCAGGTCCAGCAGGGACTGGTGCTCGTGCTGGCCATGCAGGTCGAAGAGATGCGTGCAGAAGTCGTGCAGGTCCGCCCGGGTCACCGGCGTGGATTGGATGAAGATGGAACCGCGGCCGCTGGACTTCAGCATCCGACGCAGTATCACGCCTCCCTCGTCGGGGGTGATTCCGTGCGCGGCAAGCCAGGCGGCTGCCTCCGTGTTGTCCCCGATCGACACGACGCAGGAAACGGCGGTTTCTTCGGCGCCGGACCTGATGATCGAGGTATCGGTCTTGTCTCCCAGGAGAAGCCCGAGGGCGCCGACGAGAATGGACTTGCCCGCCCCGGTCTCTCCGCTGAGGATGTTCAGGCCCTGGGCGAACTTGACCGAGAGCTTGTCGATGATGGCAAAATTATGGACGTGGAGCTCTTCAAGCATTCGGCTCCCCCGCCCAGTTGAGCTTTGTCCGAAGGACCTCGTAGAATGACCGCCTGTCGGTGTGCACGATGCGCGCCTTGAACGGCGCGCGGCGGATGAGGATGCAGTCTCGCGGCTGGAGGAGGAACGACTCCTGGCCGTCGATCGTGAGCACCGCCTCCACCTTCTGCGGCTCCTCCACCTCGACGCGAAGGATCTCGTTGGCCGGAACGACCGTGGGCCTGTTGGAGAGGGTGAAGGGACAGATCGGCGTGAGGATGAAGGCTTCCATCTCCGGATGGAGGATCGGCCCTCCGGCGGCCATGGAATACGCGGTGGAGCCCGTGGGCGTGGCCACGATCACCCCGTCCGCCCGATAGCGGCCCATGTACGTGTTCGACATGAGGATCTTCAGGCGGATCATGCGCGAGATTCCCTTGATGCCGATGACCGCTTCGTTGAGCCCGAGAAACGTAGCGGCCGGCGTCCCTGCCCTCTGGACCTCCACGGAGAGCATAAGCCTCTCGCTCACGCCGAGCCTGCCCTGGAGGAGCTTCTCCCAGGTATCGGTCAGCTCGCTCTTGGACACCTCCGTGATGAAACCGAAATCCCCCATGTTGACGGCGAGGATCGGCACTTCCCTGGGGGCGAGCATCCGCGCACAGGAGAGAAGCGTGCCGTCCCCTCCGAGGGAAATGGCGAGGTCCACGCCGCTCAGGTTTTCCGCCGAGGCATGGGTGGAAAAGTCCAGCAACACGGTCTCCATGCCGCGGCCCTCGGTGAGCTCCAGGATGGAGCGCACGACGTTCTGCACATCGTCCTTGCGGGAGTTGATAACGAGAAGTACTTTCCGAATGTCACCCTGCTTGCCGGGCATGTGCGCACTACTATAGTTGCGCCGCCCACGGGTGGCAAGGCCGCTCGCGATCGCCCTCTCTCTCAGGGGAGCGTGGAGAGCACCCGGCAGACCGCCTCGACATCGCGCTTTCCCAGCATGGGGTACAGCGGGAAGAGCAGGCAGCGCAGCGCCAGGGAACGGGCATTGCCGCAGTGCGCCGCAGGGGACTCCTCAAGCGCCGCGATCGTGTCGGCAAATGCGGGGGCCGTGTCCACGTTCTTCTTCAGCGCGTAGTGGCGGACATCCTTCATCCCGTCGGACAGCGCCACGGGGAACGACGAGAGGACATTGTCCGCATCGATCTTCTGCACGAGCGAGGGGTGCCGGGACTTCAAGAGGGCCTGCGCGTAGGCCGCGGCGACCTCGCGCCGTACAGCCACGAAGCCTTCCAGGGATGCGATCTGGGCGATCCCGAGTGCGGCGTTCATGTCGGCCAGGGGTGAATACAGCGGGGAACCTTCCTGGATCCTCTTCAGGGCCGCGGCAGCCGTGCGCGAGCGGCCGAGGACGAGAGCGCCGCCCCCGCAGGTGATGATATTCTCCGGGTCCATCGACAGCAGGCAGACATCCGCCGCGCTTCCGCAGGCGACCTCCCCCATTTTCCCCCCGAGGGCCTGCGATGCGTCTTCAAGGATCGGAAGCCCGTGTGACCTCAGGGCCTCGATGTCCGCCACGATTCCCAGCGTGTGCGGCACCATGATCGCCTTCGCTCCCTTCTCCACCAGGGCAGCGGTCTGCGCGGGATCGATCGAGGCCGACTCCGCGTCCACGTCGGCGACGAGCGGCACCATGCCCTTGTCCAGCAGGACACGAAGCCAGAGCGCGGGCGCCAGGGCGGGCAGAATGACGGCATCCGGCGCGGAAAGACCGAGGGAATCCAGCGCCACCGACACGGCAAGATAGCCGTTGGCCAGCGACACCCCGCCCGCGTGTCCCAGCAGGTGGCAGGCGCGGGAGGTGAGCTCGCGGGAAATCTCCCCCGGGCCGAGCTTGTCCGAGACGATGCAGGACAGGACGCTCCCCATGTCCCTGCGTTTCACCGTTGGCCTGAAAACAGGTAGTGCCATTCCGCGTATTGGGCGCCGGACCAGGGGCTTTGTCAACGCCCCGACTCGGGGAAACCGCCCCGCCCGAGCAGCGGAACGAACCGGCAGCCGATGCTCGCGTGGATGGAATAGGAAGCGCCGATCCTCCGCGCGATGACGAGCTCCTGCGTCCCGCGAATATCGCCCACCGGAACGACCAGCAGGCCGTTGTCCGCCATCTGGTCGCGAAGCGCCGCAGGGACCTCGGGCGCTGCAGCGGTCACGATGATCGCGTCAAAGGGCGCCTTCTCGGGCCATCCCTCGCTGCCATCGCCGGTGCGCACGGTGACATTGTCGTATCCCAGCTCGGCGAGCACTCCGCGGGCCCGGTCGGCCAGCTCGGAGATGCGCTCCACGCTGAAGACCTCCGCGCACAGCTCCGCGAGGATCGCGGTCTGGTAGCCGCTTCCCGTCCCGATCTCCAGGACGCGCTCCGAGCCGCGGAGCTGCAGGGCTTCCGTCATGAAGGCGACGATGTAGGGCTGGGAAATCGTCTGGCCGTGCCCGATCGAAATGGGATGGTCCTCGTAGGCGGCCGCGCGGCTGCCCGGGGGCACGAAGAGATGGCGGGGGACGCGGCGAAGGGCGGAGAGAACGCGCCGGTCCCGGACGTCCCTCAGCTCGACCTGCAGCCTCACCATCCGGTCCGCCGCCTGGTTCTGCTCGCCGGGAGACCGCACGGCGGCGCTCGCGTTCAGAAGGCGACGAGGACCGGCAGCTCGCTCCTGCGAATGAGGTGCGACGCGGTCGAGCCCAGCAGGTAGTCGCGGATCTTGTGGCGCCCATGCGAACCCACGAGGATAAGGTCGCTCGCCTCCCGCTTGGCTACCCGGGGAATCGTGTCCACGGGCTTGCCGGCCTCCATCAGCAGCCGGTAGGGAATGCCATGGGTGCCGAGGTAACTCAGCTCGGTGTCGTAGGGGAAGCTCTCCTCCATCTCTTCGGTGACCGTGAGGACCACGATCTCCTCCCAGATGTTTCCGAAGGCGTTGACGCAGAACTGCAGGGCGCCTTCCGCAACGGCGCTCCCGTCATACGGAAAGAGCACCCGCGCCGGCGTGCGAAACGCCGCAGGACAGACCAGCACGGGGCGCGGACAGGAACGGACCACATCCTCCGTGGTGGAGCCCACGATCGCCCGCTCGATGTGCGCGTTCTCACCTTTCTGGCCGATCACCAGGAGGTCTCCCGATCTGGCCTCCTCCGTGAGGATGCCGGACGGCACCCCTTCCCTCACGACGGAGACCATCGGGACTTTTGCGGCATCCGCGTCTCTCTTGCAGAGGAGGAGGCAGTTCTCCGCGAATGAGCGGATGTCCTGCCGGACCTTGTCATAGAAGCCCTTCAGGCCCGGCTCTGGAGGGATATAGACTCGCTCGAAGCCGTAGTCGAAGTGGCTGGCGGTGTAGATGATGGGAAGATCAGTCTTGCGTGAGTCAACAGCGAAAACGACCTTGACCTCGGCCTTGACCCTGGAAGCGAGATCCAGGGCGTATTGGAACGCCGTCAGGGAATTGAGCGAACCGTCAATACCCGCAACGACCTGCCCGATCACGGCCCGCCAGTCTCCCCGCCCGCCGCGGGCTTTCCCATGAGGCTCGAGTCCTTCGCGTGCAGCTTCGAAAGCTTGTACTGCTTCAGAAGGAGGCGGATCGCATCGTTGATCCCCTCCGTTCGGTTTGCGTAATACCCGTCCCGGACCATTTCATCCAGCCCTTCGAGGAGCTCGGTCGAGGTTTCCACGTACGTCTTCGACACAGCCAACCCTCCCTCTCGCGTGCTGGGCGGATACTACCCCGGCCCTCAGCTGAAATCAAGCTCGAACTTTCGCCCGCCAACACCGCGCAAGCGCGGTGGGGCTACGGGCTCGCTCTCGTACCTCCCTGTACTCGCCCGCCCTCGCCCTCCCTGGCTATGGCAGCACCCGCAGGGGCAGCCGATCGACGTGGCCGCGGGGCGCCTGTTTCCATTGCTCATACACCGCTGTGAACCATCCCGATTCAAGGCAATCCCTGAGAAACCTGTACAATCCATGGGAGCAGCGCCGCGCGTTGCGGCGGAAATCGCGCAGGGCATCCTCGTCCCCGAGGTCGGAGACGACGCGGATGCTCATTGGCGGAATCCGGGCCCGCAGCGCCCCGACAAACACCCCCGCGGTCTCCCAGCTGGACACGATCGCGCCGCTCACTGCCTGCAGGGACTCCCGCACCTGCGCGGACTGGATGAAGAACTCGCCGCAGGCCTGGATTCCGGAGCGCACGTGCAGGCCTTTGTCCTTGCCCAGCTCGGTGAAGGCGCGGACGAGCTTCTGCCGTTCGCGGCGGGGGAAGAGCTCGAAGACGGATGGAAGCTTCATTTCGGGGATGATCCGATGGGGGAGCCCGTATCCGGAGATGTCATACTCGAGGCAGGACATGCCGAGCACGATCGCATTGACGATCAGGTCACCGTCGAGGGCGCCGCAGGTCCCCGTGTCTGCCACGAGATCGGGCTGGAAGCTGCCGATTGCCGCAACGGTGGACGCGGCCGCCCGTGCCTTCGCGGGTCCGGTCTCCACGGCCATGATATCGACGTTGCCCACCGAGCCGCGCGCAATTCGGCATCCGAGGACGCTCTGAGCATCATGCAGGGACAGGGCGGTTCGACAACCTGTATATTCCAGCGGGATCGGGCAGACGAGAAGGAGGCGCACGCGAACCCCCGGGATGTAGTCGGACAAAAAATGTGGGGATAGGTAACACCTATCCCCCGGGCGAGACACAGGGACAAGGAAAGGAGGTGAAACTTGCCCCAAACGAA
>JBEKXR010000239.1:0-6146 GCA_049511935.1 Spirochaetia bacterium
AGCTGATCGACGGTCTTTCCAATCGGGGAATGGTCACGCGCCGGGAGTCACTCGGTGACCGGCGCCGCGTGACCCTGGAGATCACCGCCGAAGGAGCACAGGCACTCGCGAGCGCGCGCGGAGAGGCCCAGAAAAGCCTGTCCCGTCTCCTTGGCGCACTCGAAGGCGAGGAACTCTCCGCCGTCATACGGGCGATGTCCGCCCTGAGGAGCGTCTTTGCGGCCGGCGCGCATTCGCCGTCCAGAGGGAGGTCCGGTTCCCATGGCAATCCTTGAGCTGGATGGCCTCACGCGCAGGTTCTCGACACTTGTGGCGGTGGACGGCCTTTCCCTGGCCATCGAGCGCGGGGAGATGTTCGCTCTCCTCGGCCCGAACGGCGCCGGGAAGAGCACGACGATCAAGATGCTCACCACTCTCCTGCCCCCGAGCGCGGGCGGCGCGCGCGTGGACGGTCTCGATATCGTCCTGCACGCCGGTGCGGTGCGGAGGATCATCGGGTATGTCCCCCAGATGATCTCCGCGGATGGCACGTTGACGGGGAGGGAGAACCTCCTCGTGTTCGCCCGGCTGTACGACGTTCCGCGCAGGGAGCGGCGCCAGCGGGTGCAGGAGGCGCTCGGCTTCATGGGGCTCGCGGAGGCCGCGGACAGGCTGGTGCGGCAGTATTCCGGCGGAATGATCAGGCGGCTGGAGATCGCCCAGTCCATGATCCACAATCCCCGTGTGCTCTTCCTCGATGAGCCGACCGTGGGCCTGGACCCCGCGGCTCGACGCGCCGTGTGGGACCACATCGAGGAGCTGAGGGACCGCATGGGGGCCACGATCGTCCTCACGACGCACCAGATGGAGGAAGCCGATACGCTGTGCGACCGGGTGGCGATCATGCACCAGGGGAGCCTCGTCGCCCTGGGGACACCCCGAGAGTTGAAGTCATCGATCGGGAAGCGCGGAGCCACCCTCGAGGATGTCTTCATCCACTACACGGGGAGCAATCTCGAATCAGGAGGGACATACCGTGAAACCCGAAGGACACGCAGGGCCGTTCGCCGCCTGGGTTGAATCCGCGCCGTTGCGGGCTGACCCGTTCACGTATCTCGTGCGCTATTTCGGGAGGACGCTCACCATCGCCGGGATGGAGGCGCGGAAGCTGCTCCACGACCCGACCGAGCTTCTCACGCGCGCGGTACAGCCGGCCCTGTGGCTGCTGGTCTTCGGCCAGGTCTTCACCCGGGTGCGCGCCATCCCCACGGGGAACATGCGCTATGTCGATTTCATGGCTCCCGGGATCCTGTCCCAGAGCGTGCTTTTCATCGCCATCTTCTATGGCATCTCGATCATCTGGGAGAGGGACCTGGGAATCCTCCACAAGTTCCTGGTGAGCCCCACCCCGAGATCGGCGCTGGTCCTCGGCAAGGCCGTCTCGGCAGGCCTGCGGGGCCTCACGCAGGCGATCATCGTCTACCTCCTCGCCGTGCTTCTCGGTGTGGCCATGGACTGGAACCCCCTCTCTCTCCTGGGAGTGGTCCTGGCCGTCATGCTCGGTGCGGCGTTCTTTTCCACCTTCTCCCTCGTCATCGCGTGCCTGGTCAAGACGCGCGAGCGCTTCATGGGAATCGGGCAGATCCTCACCATGCCGCTCTTCTTCGCGAGCAACGCGATCTACCCGATCTCGATCATGCCCCGGTGGCTGCAGGTGATCTCCCACGCCAACCCGCTCACCTACCAGGTCGATGCGCTGCGTGCCCTCATGCTCTCGGGCGGGGTGAGCGCCTACGGGGTTGGGGTGGACATGGGAATCCTGGCGCTCGCCACGGCGCTCTTCGTGGGCGTCGGATCTCGGCTGTACCCGACGCTCGCCACATAGCGCAGGGGCGACCCCTCAGAGCACGAGACTCTCCAGCTGGTCGATGTACCCGCCCATCACGGCAAAGGCTTCCTCCAGCGGCTCGGGCCTTGCGAGATCGACTCCCGCGATGCGGAGGGCATCGATCGGGTAGTCCGATGAGCCTGACGAGAGGAAACGGAGGTACTTGTCGACAGCCCTCTCATCGCCCCGCAAGATGCTCCGTGCGATCGCCTGCGCTCCCGCGATTCCCGTTTCGTACTGGAAGGCGTAGTAGTCCTCGAACAGGTGTGGGAAGGCCGCCCAGAGCACCCCCTCCCGGTCCCTCTCGACCCTGACTGTCTTCCCGTAGCCCTCTTTCAACAGCTCCGTCATGACGTCGGTCATCGTTTCCGCGGTAAGCGCTTCCCCGCGCTCGACCCTCTGGTGGGTCTCAAGCTCGAAGCGCGCAAGGGTCGGCATGAGGAAGAGGTAGCGAAAGAAGTTCGCCATCGCCTCTTCGAGGACCGCAATCTTCAGGTCCCTCTTCCTCTCGGGCCGAAGCAGAAAGGCGCGCACCAGCGCCTGGTGGACGTTCGAAGCGACCTCCGCAATGAGGGTGGAGTAGGGCGAGTACACGAAGGGCTGGCTCTTCCATGTGAGGAGCGAATGCATGGAATGTCCCAGCTCGTGAGCGAGAATGCTCATGCTTGTGATGTCTCCCGTGAAGCTCATCATGATGTACGGCAGGGTGCCGAAGGCCCCCCATGAGAAGGCGCCTTCGCGCTTTCCCTTGCTGGGAAGCACGTCTACCCAGCGCTCCTTCAGGCAGCCCGAGCGCAGCGTGGCCACGTATTCCTTTCCCAATGGTGAGAGACCCTTGCAGATGATGTGGACCGCGTGCTCATAGGAGACTCTCTCTCGGGTCTTCGCCAGGGGCGCCCACATGTCGGAATGGCGCAGGGTGCCCAGGCGGAGCGCGCGGCGGCGTATCTCGAAGTACCTCTGCCACAGGGGGATGCGAGACCGAAACACATCAATTGCGTTGTGGAACACCTGCACGGGAACGTTGTCCGCGAAAAGCGCCGCCTCCAGGGTGGAATCGAACCTGCGTGCTCTTGACTTGAACACGTTCTGCTTGATGGACCCGGTGAGCACCGCGGCAAGCGTATTCCTGTATTCCGCGTGCATGCCCGTGTAGCTCTTCCAGGCGCTGCTCCGCGCCCGCCGATCCCGTTCCTCGAGGATGGCCGGCAGGGTGCCCTGCGACACCGGGATCCTTGTGCCCCGGGAGTCATGTGCGGGGGGGAACCGGATGTCCGCGTTGGTGAGCATGCTGTGGGTGTTGGAAAATCCCGAAAAAGGATCGGAGAGCATCCCGATGATCTCCTCGACCTCGGAGGAACGCACGTGGGCCTGCTTGCGGAAGAGGTTGTGGAAATAGTGCCGATAGCGCGATAGGCGCGGTTCCCGCGCCGTCCAGCTGCCCAGGGTCTCGCGGCCTATCCCTATCAGCTCGGGATCCACGAAGGAGATCGAGGCGCTGACCCGGCCGAAGGCGCCCTGCGCCCGGTCGTTCATTGCCGCTGCTCTCTGGTCGGCGGTGTCAACGCTGTGCGAGAAGCCTGCGTAGACCAGGGCTCGGTACATGCGGGCAGCGAGGTCCTCGACAAGAGAAAGCCCGTCGGCGAGCGCAGTGGGAGACCCGCCGAGCTTTCCCTTGAGCGACTGCACCATCGGGACCGCGGCGAGAATCGCCGTGAGCTCAGTCTCCCACGCCTTCGGGGAGGCGAAGAGGCGCTCCGCGTTCCACCTGTACTTCTTCGGTACGGCGCTTCTAGGCGGTACTGTTTTCGCCATTGCTTTTCACAGTAGCATCATTTTACAAAAAGAGAATACTCCTTTTACAAGACCGCGCCCGGGGGGCGCCGTACGCTGGCACACGGAGGCGAAACTCGCATGCTCGATCCGAAGTCGATGAAGGACTGGGAAATCGCCGAGGCGGCGGAAGCCGGCATGAAGCCGGTGAAGCAGATGGCGAAGGAGCTGGGACTGGAAGACCGGGAGCTGCTGCCCTACGGTCATTACGTCGCCAAGCTCGACTACATGAGCATCCTCAACAGGCTGAGGGCCCGGCCCGACGGGAAGTACGTCGAGGTCACCGCCATCACCCCGACGCCGCTTGGCGAGGGCAAGTCCACCACGACCATGGGACTGGTCGAGGGCCTCGGGAAGATCGGAAAGAGGGTGATCGGGGCCATCCGCCAGCCCTCCGGCGGACCGACCTTCAATATCAAGGGCTCCGCCGCGGGCGGCGGTCTTGCCCAGTGCATTCCCCTCACCGATTTCTCACTCGGGCTCACCGGTGACATCGATGCCATCACAAATGCGCACAACCTCTCGATGGTCGCCCTGACCGCCCGGCTGCAGCACGAGTTCAACTACGGGGACGCGGGCCTGGCGAAGCGCGGCCTCACCCGGCTGGACATCGACCCACGCAACGTCGCCCAGGGCTGGTGCATCGACTTCTGCGCGCAGGCGCTGCGGGAGATCATCATCGGGCTGGGCTCCGACATGGACGGGTTCATGATGAAGAGCGGGTTCCAGATCACCGTTTCCTCGGAGATCATGGCCATCCTCGCCGTCGCCTCGGACTTGAAGGACATGCGCGAGCGCATGGGCCGCATCGTCGTGGCGTACAGCAAGTCGGGAAAGCCCGTCACCACGCATGACCTGGGCTGCGACGGGGCGATGACGGCCCTCATGGCCAAGGCCATCAACCCGAACCTCCTGCAGACCATCGAAGGCCAGCCCGTGCTCGTGCATGCCGGGCCCTTTGCGAACATCGCCATCGGCCAGTCCTCGATCATCGCCGACCGGGTGGCGCTGAAGCTCGCCGACTACCACGTCACCGAGAGCGGCTTTGCCGCGGACATTGGGTTCGAGAAGTTCTGGAACCTGAAGTGCCGGTTTAGCGGCCTCACGCCTCACTGCTCGGTGCTGGTCTGCACCGTGCGTGCCCTGAAGATGCACGGCGGCGGGCCGAGGGTGGCCCCGGGGAAGACGCTGGACAAGGCCTACACGGAGAAGAACGTGCCGCTGGTGGAGAAGGGCCTTGAGAACCTGATCGCGCACATCGAGACGATCAAGCTCTCGGGCATCGAGCCGGTGGTCTGCATCAACCACTTCTCCACGGACGCCGACGAGGAGATCGCATCGGTGCGAAAGGCTGCGGAGAAGGCCGGGGCGCGCGTTGCCGTTTCGAGGCACTGGGAAAAGGGCGGAGAAGGCGCCCGGGAGCTGGCGGAAACCGTGGTGGACGCGTGCAGTCAAAAGTCAAAGTTCAAGTTCCTCTACGAGCTTTCCACGCCGCTGTCCGAGCGGATCAGGCTGATCGCCACGAAGGTCTACGGCGCCGACGGGGTGTCCTACACGCCTGCCGCGCAGGAGAAGCTGAAGGCCATCGAGGCGGACGCGGAGCTTTCGAAGCTCGGCACCTGCATGGTGAAGACTCACCTGTCTCTCTCCCATGACCCGACCATCAAGGGACGGCCCCGGGGCTGGACACTTCCCATCCGCGACATATTGCAATACAGGGGCGCGGGATTCATCGTTCCCGTTGCGGGAGACATCAAGTTGATGCCCGGCACCGCCTCGGAGCCCGCGTTCCGCAACATCGACGTGGACGTGAGCACGGGCAAGGTGAGGGGGCTGTTCTAGCGCACCCGCTCGACGGCGCATGCAGGAGGTGAATGCACTACATCTCCGCCAGACCGATCTGCACGATCTCCCACAAGGCCACGCGGTTCACGACGACCTCCCATCCCTCGGGAACTTCTTTTGCGGAAAACGGGGACTTCTCGCGCAGCGTTCTCACATCGCCGATTCGCGGGTGCCGGACAAGGATCCGCAGGTCGTGCACCGGCACGACCTCCTCCATGTATTCGTAGCTTCGCTCGAAAGCCCCGTCGTAGATATCCATCAGCCCGCAGCAGAGCGAAGGCTCGATGCTGGGATTCAGCAGGTGCACGTGCACCGAGTCCGCGGACTCGACGATCGAGAAGTCCATGCGCATGGGGATTTCAAGCCCGATGCGAGGCGGAGGGCAGCGCCGGGAGACGAGGTCCTGCACGATGCCGCGGAGCTCCCTGGACGGCTCCTTTGCATAGTGCCGGAACAGCGGCTGGGGAAACACGACGAGCGCCCCCGCGCCCATTGGGATTTCCACCATGGCCGGCGCCCCCGATCCCCTGTACGGGGAAGGGAGGTTGTTGTGGAAGAACACACGCGGGCTGGTCTCACAGAGGGGGTCGATCACTTCTCC
>JBEKXR010000240.1:0-6126 GCA_049511935.1 Spirochaetia bacterium
CATGCCGAACATCATCTCGGTGATCGTCATCGGCATCATGTGGGCGATCATCTTCTCCCCGAACGGGCTCATCGCGGAGATCATGAACAGGCTGTACGCGAGCTCCATCTCCCACCAGATCACCCAGATCTTCAATGCCGCAGGGGGATTCAACATCACCGATGACGTGGTGAGGCAGCTCATCCATGCCAGCGGGCCCGTGGCCAGCCAGACTTTCACGGATCCCCCGACGGAGTTGAAGCAGCTCATCCTCACGTACGACCCGACAAAGCTGGAAGTCCTGAAGCACGATCTCGTGAACCTTCTGGGGGCCAAGTGGACTCCCACATTCCTCACAAAGCCGGACGTGGCGATGCTGCCGGTGCTCTTCGTCATCCTGTGGTGCTGGACCGGCCTGTACCTCATCCTGTTTCTTGCCAACATGCAGAAGATCGACGCCCAGATCATCGAGGCGGCGCGCATCGACGGGGCGTCCGAGGGCCAGGTGATGGGCCGCGTGGTTCTGCCAAGCCTCTCCGGGGTGATCGTCAATGCGGCCATCCTTTGCATTGCCGGCTCGTTGAACAGCTTCGCGCTCGTATTCGCGATGACCCGGGGCGGACCGGCACGAGTCACCGAGCTTCTCTCCATCTACATGTACGATGCCGCGTTCTTCGGCACGCCGAACTACCCCCTGGCGAACGCCATCGCGCTTTCGATCGTGTTTCTGAGCATGATCCTCATCGTGCTCACCAAGCTCGTCGAGAAGCGCTACGGGGGGAGGGAGTAGGACCATGCCGGAACCTCTGAAAAACCAGCCCGCAAAGCGCATCGTGGGGATCGCCGGCAAGGCGCTCTCCTACGTTGTGATGGGCACCTTCGCCTCCATGACCATCGCCCCGCTGGTCTGGCTCATCATCAGCTCCTTCAAGAGCACGACGGAGTTCCGCCTGAACCGCGTCGGCTTCCCCCACATCTGGACGACGATCAACTATCCCGGCGCGTGGAAGCTCGGGGAGTTCGACAAGCTCATTGGCAACTCGGTCATCTACACCCTCGGCGCCACGCTCGGCATCATCTTTTTCTCCATACTTGCGGGATTTGCGTTCGCGAAAATCAAGTCGAAGGCCACGCCGATCCTCTACGGGAGCTTCGTGCTCGGCATCCTGCTGTCAATCCAGTCCCTCATGGTGCCCCTGTTCATCGAAGTGTCGCAGCTCGACCGGCTCCTCACGGACCTTTTCATGACGCTGGGCATACTGAAGTCCGGGCAGGTGAACTTCTTCTACGACAGCCGATTCGGCGTCCTTCTCATCTACATCGGCTCGGGCCTTCCCACCGCCATCTACCTCAGCACGGAGTATATCAAGGGCATTCCGTACGCACTTGTCGAGGCGGCGCGTATCGACGGGGCGACGTACTTCAAGATATTCCGCTGGATCATCCTGCCGATGTCCGTGCCCATCGCCACCACGGTGGCGATCCTGAACATCACGGGCCTCTGGAACGAGTTCGCCCTCATCAACATCCTCGTGTCAAAGACATATCTGAAATCGCTGCCCCTCGGGGTATTCAAGTTCACGTCGAACCTGACCGCGGACTGGGGCAAGCAATTCGCCGCGCTCGTGATCGGGATGCTGCCCATGCTCCTGTTCTACATCGGGTTCCGCAAACAGATCACCAGGGGCGTCACGGCGGGCGCGGTGAAGGGGTGAAAGAGCGGATGACCTACGGCCGTTTCGACGACGCCGCGCGAGAGTACGTCATCACCCGACACGACACGCCGTGGCCGTGGATCAACTACCTCGGCACCGGGGACTTCTTTTCCCTCGTGTCCAACGCAGGAGGCGGATACTCATTCTACCGTGACGCGCGCCTGCGGAGGCTGACGCGCTACCGCTACAACGACGTCCCCGCCGACCAGAACGGGCGGCTGTTCTACGTCAGGGACGGGCAGACGATCTGGAATCCCGGCTGCCGGCCGACCCAGACCCCCCTGGACGCGTATGAATGCCGGCACGGAATGGGCTATACCCGCATCCGCTCGCGAAAGAATGGCGTGGAGGCCGAGGTGCTGTTCTTCGTTCCCGTCGGCGCCGACTGCGAGGTCCAGCGCGTCGTGCTCAGGAACCTCGGCAGGACGAAAAAGGATCTCGGCCTCTTCTCCCTCACCGAGTTCTGTCTCTGGAATGCCCTGGACGACATGACGAACTTCCAGCGCAACCTCTCCACCGGCGAGGTCGATGTGCGGGGCAGCGCCATCTACCATCTCACGGAGTACCGGGAGAGGCGCGATCATTTCTCCTTCTATGCCGTCAACGTGCCGCCCCGCGCATTCGAGACCGACCGGGAAGGCTTCACCGGCCGCTGCGGCGGATACGCGATGCCGGAGGCGGTCGCGCGCGGCAGCCTCTCGGGGTCGAAAGCCTCGGGCTGGTCCCCTGTGGCCGCTTTCCAGCATGACATCGTGCTCGCTCCGGGTGAGGAGAAGAGCCTGGTGTTTCTCCTCGGCTACGTGGAAAACCCCAACGCGGAAAAATGGTCAGGCCCCGGCGTGGCAAACACCTCGCGGGCGGCGGCCATGATTTCGCGCTTCGACACCGATGCACGGGTCGACGCCGAGTTCGCCGCCCTGCGGGCCCACTGGGCGGACCTCCTGTCGCGGTACACGCTGAGGTCGGGCGACGAGAGGCTGGACCGCATGGTGAACACGTGGAACCAGTATCAGTGCATGGTCACATTCCTCATGGCCCGCAGCGCGAGTTTCTTCGAGAGCGGGATCGGGCGGGGGATCGGTTTCCGCGACACCAGCCAGGACTTGCTGGGCTGCATGCACCAGGTCCCCGACCGGGCGCGGCAGCGTCTCTTCGACGTGGCCTCCACGCAGCGGGCCGACGGCGGGGCCTGGCACCAGTACCAGCCGCTCACGAAGCGCGGCAACGCGGACGTGGGCGACGGTTTCAACGACGATCCGCTTTGGCTCATCCTCGGCGTGGCCGCGTATGTCAAGGAAACCGGCGACTGGGCATTCCTGGACACGGTGGTGCCCTTCGACAATGACCCCGCGGACGCCGCACCTCTTTTCGAGCACCTGAAGCGCTCCATTCTCCACGTCCTGAACAACCTGGGCCCGCACGGGCTCCCCCTGATCGGCCATGCGGACTGGAATGACTGCCTGAATCTGAACTGCTTTTCGACCGACCCCGACGAGTCCTTTCAGACCACGACAAGCCGCGACGGCCGTACGGCGGAATCCGTGCTCATCGCCGGGATGTTCATCGTCATCGGCAGGGACTACGTGGAGATCTGCCGCCGCACCGGGCGGGAGGCTGATGCCCGCGATGCGGAACGCGGTATCGACGCCATGCGCCGAAGCGTGATCGAGCACGGTTGGGACGGGGAGTGGTTCGTGCGAGCCTACGACGACGCCGGCCGCAAGGTGGGATCGCACGAGTGCGATGACGGCAGGATCTTCATCGAATCCAACGCGTTCTGCGCCATGGCGGGGGTGGGGGCGGAAACCGGCATGCCCGTGCGCGCGTTGGACTCTGTCCGGCGGCACCTGGACACGCCCTACGGAATCGTGCTCCTCGATCCCCCATATGCGGATTACCACATGGAGCTCGGCGAGATCTCCTCCTACCCGCCGGGCTACAAGGAGAACGCCGGGGTTTTCTGTCACAACAACCCCTGGATCATGATTGCGGAGTGCATGGTCGGCAGGCCGGACAGGGCGTTCGAATACTACCGCAAGATCAGCCCGGCATACCTGGATCACATCCAGGAGCTGCACAAGATGGAGCCGTACGTGTACTCGCAGATGATTGCAGGAAAGGCGGCCCCGCGGCACGGGGAAGCGAAGAACTCCTGGCTGACGGGAACGGCCGCATGGAACTACGTGGCAGTGTCCCAGTGGATTCTCGGGGTTCGGCCGGATTTCGACGGTCTCCGGATCCAGCCCTGCCTTCCCGCCGAGTTATCCACGGTTGAAATCACCCGTATCTTCCGAGGGACCACCTACCGGATCAGCATCCGCAGCACCGGACAAGCCCGGTCGGAGCAGCGGATACTGGTGAACGGGAAGCCAGCCGCCTCCTGTGTCATCCCGCCCGGAGCGCCGGGTACGGAGCTGCGCGTCCTCGTCGAGGCATAGGCACGCCGCGCGAAGCGCGGCATCGTGCAAAGGATTCGAGGGGCATCAGTCGTGCCCATGCGGGAGATGATCATAGTCCGTAGTACCTTCGGTTCTCCGGGCCGGGACGCCTGAGGCGCTAGAGCCCGTAGTACGATATCACGTAGTCTGTCACCGGTGAGAACCCCAGCCTCTCGTAGAGTGCCAGTGCAGAGCGATTGTGCTTCTTCACGAACAGGCACGCCGCCTGCTTCTCCGAGAATACCGTTTTCAGCAGCTCCGACACGACCGCCTTGCCGAGCCCTTTGCCGCGCTCCTGAGGCACCGTGTAGACCCCGCCAATCTGGTCCACCTTGTACCCGCGCGCGTTCGTCGCGGCCTTGGAGACCGGAACACCATCGAGCTCCGCCACGTACACCAGCTGCTCGCGCAGGGCAAGCCGCAGCGATTTCATGCACTGCGCCTCGTTGAAGTGAGCGGGGGTGATGACGACCTCCTCAAGCTCGTAGCATTTCTGGATCGGGAACAGCGACTCCGCGTCGTACGGGCCCGCCTTTCGCACGCGGAGCCCCGGAGGATCGGGCGGGAGCACGGGGTGCCGCGTGCCCTCCGCAAGGGTCATGAGGAAGTATTCCACGCGCGTCGTCGGAGGCAGGGGCAGATTCGCTTCGACCACGTCGACGCACCGTCCGACGCCCATGATCGAATGCACCATGGGCCTGAGACCGTTCAGAAGGGCCGCAAGCTCCTTCCCGTCCTGGCCTGCCGGGGAAAACGCGGGAAGCAGGAGGCCGCCCGAGGTATGGAGGAAGCAGTCCCGCACGGCGCCGGTGGGATCGGCGTCCATGTAGATTTCGAAACCCCGGGAACCGGCCCTCAGCCGCGAGGTGAACGGGACGAAGAGGGCCTCCTCGGGCAGGAGAAACTCGAGGAGCGCGGTGAGATCCCGACGGCCCGCGTGCCGCCAGCTCATTGCGGCCCCTGCGGAGGAAAGTTGACGGGGAGCACGCCGGTGGCCCGAAAATCCCCTGCCAGTACGCCGAACCCTGACCTGAAGGAATCCCTGCCGTCGCCGTACACGGCGATGGCGGTCTGCACCCAGGCGAGATCCGAGAGGTACACGGGGCTGAGCGCGGAGATCACGATCACCCTGCGCCCCAGCCTCCTGAGCTCCTGGAGCACGTCGAGACTGTTGTAGTTTGCCAGGCAGAAGATGACCGTGTCGAAGGAAGCCGCGCGGGCTCGCACCGCTCCCCGATCCTCGGCGCGCGCCTGGTAGAACGGGGTGAAGGAAAACAGGAGCGTCTGCGCGCCCGGGAAGCGCTTCAGGCCTTCGGAGAGGAATTCGGGGAACTGTCCGCAGAGCAGGATCTTCTCCCGCGCCGCGGGGCGGAAGGGGATTCTCGCCCCGGCGATGAGGGTCACTGCGCGCGCCGAGACCTGGGCGAAGAAATCCTTCGCGCCCGGTGCGGGCACGGTCAGCCGCACATCGGTCGAGGCTTCAGGAGCCGTTCCCGTCCGAAATGCGCGGATCTTGGTTTCCAGTATCCGCTTCACCGATTCCCTGAGCGACGAGCGGAATGCCGTGCGGGACCGGATCACCGCGCGCAGCGCGTTCCACGTGCGCTCCTGCGTGGCCGGGGTGTGGGAGATGAGCACCATGTCGTTGCCCGCCTCCAGTGCAAGACGGCACGCCCCCGCCGTGTCCAGGCCGTCCGCCAGGACGCCCTCCATCTCCATGTCGTCGGTGATCACCAGCCCTTTGAATCCCAGCTTTCCCCGGAGGACGCTCTTCAGGAAGAACGGCGAAAGGGAGGCGGGCGTGAGGCTGCCGATGATCCGGGGAAAGGCGAGGTGCCCCGTCATGATCGCGGGGATTCCTTCCCGCACGAGGATCCGGTAGGGGATGAGGTCCCGATCGAGGAGCTGGTCGAGGCCCACGTCGATCTTCGGAAGGTGACCGTGGGAATCCTGGTCAGCCGAGCCGTGCCCCGGGAAATGCTTCGCCGTCGGCA
>JBEKXR010000241.1:0-11829 GCA_049511935.1 Spirochaetia bacterium
CTGCCGCCGAGGGCGATTCCCATGGCGTCACCGAGCCTGGCAGGGTAGTCGGGGTGACCGTCCGAAGCGATGATCGTCACACCGTCCGCTTGGAGCCGCGCGTGCGTAATGCGATCCCCGGGGCCGGCCGGCTTTGGTGCGCCCTGGTTGTCCAGGGTCATCAGGTCGAGAGTGCCCCCAGCACCGTCTGATAAAACTCCATGGCCACGCGGGCCTGGCCCTGAAAGTTGACGTAGGGGCCCATGTAGTACGTGCTCATCGTCATCTCCTTGTCACATCGGATGGATCTCATCCGTCACACCTGTATGACGGAACAGGCTGAAGGAACGTGACCGATGGATGAACGCAACTGGCTGGCAAAACGGTTCGAGGAGAACCGGGCCCACCTGAGGGCGGTCGTCGCCCGGGTGTGCCTGGACATGCTGCGATCGCGCAAGTCACGCGGTGAAGAGTCTCCTGGGGCTCGCGTGACCGAGGCGGTCGGGGCCGATGAGGGGATCGGCCCCGAAGGTGAGGCGCTGCTCGCCGACTCGATCGGTCCCGCCCTGCTGGTCGTGCTGGAGACGCTGGCTCCCGCGGAGCGCGTCGCATTCGTCCTGCATGACATGTTCGCCGTGCCTTTCGACGAGGTGGCTTCGATAGTGGGACGCTCTGCAGTGGCGGCAAGGCAGCTCGCCAGCCGCGCGCGCCGCCGGGTGCGGGGAGCCGCACGGGGACCGGGCGTTGATCTCACACGCCAGCGGGAAATTGTGGCTACTTTCCTGGCCGCTTCGCGTGAGGGCAACTTCGCCGCACTTCTGGCGGTGCTCGACCCGGACGTGGTACTCCGCGCCGACAGCGCAGCCGTGCTGATGGGCGCGTCAGGCGAAGTCCGAGGGGCGCCGGCGGTGGCGGATACCTTCAAGGGAAGGGCCCAGGCCGCTCAAGCGGCCCTCGTGAATGGAGCGGCGGGGGCCGTGTGGGCACCTGGAGGGCGGCCGCGTGTCGTATTCGGATTCAATGTCCTGAGGGGGAAGATCGTCGAAATCAACCTGCTCGCCGATCCTGACCGCCTTCGGCAGCTCAAGGTGGTACAAGACGGATGACACAGTCCAACGCGCATTTGTTGCGTGATGAATGAGGAGGCAGAGCGCAGTATAACACTGAGCCTGGCAACGACCTACTCTCCCACTGTCAAACGGCAATACCATCGGCGCGGCAGGGCTTAACTTCCGTGTTCGATGGCCGGACTGCCGGCTGTGGGGATTTCCGTCATGCGAATTGCGTGAGTGGGGCAGGCGCTCGCGCCGTGCACGAGCGCGGCGGCACGGCGCGAAGCATCAAGCTCGAGCTCCTTGCCGTCGAGAACTGCATCATCCTCGCCCTGTGCGCCGCGAATGCATCGCCCGCCTGGAGAAAAAGGATTCCGGTTCATGAGAGCCGTACCTCCGTTGCCAGCTCGCGGTAGCGGCACAGCCCGTTCGCCCAGCGCATCTGCTCGGGCGTGCTGCACTCCGGCTCCAGGAGCCGTCGGGTGGCGACGAGGATGCTGATGCACTGCGCGCGGCTGGTGGCGACGTTCAGGCGGTTGGGATTGTAGAGGAATCTCATGCCTCGCGGGGCGTCCTCCGCCGAGGAGCTTGTCATCGAATAGATGACCACGGGCGCCTGCTGTCCCTGGAACTTGTCCACCGTGCCCACCCGCACCCCGCGGGGCAGTCGGTCGATGAGCGCGGCCACCTGCGCGTTGTAGGGGGCGACAACCAGGACATCGGATTCGCCAATCCTCCTGGCCACGCCCTTCGAATCGGTCCACTTCACACCTGGCGCGAGAAGGCTCCTGGCGATGCGCGCAACAGCCTCCGCTTCCTCGGGAGAGCTGTTCTGGTTCCCGGTGTGCACGACAGGGACGAAGAACAGCCCGCTGCCTGCAAATGGGATGCCGTCGCCGCTGAGCGCCTGCCTCTCCAGGCCAGGTCGAGAGCGCAGCCGCCCCTCGTAGAACAGCTCCGATGTGAACCGGCAGATGGCGGGATGCAGTCGCCAGGTCTCGTCCAGGAAAAGGCCCGATTCGTCCGCGATGGTCTTTCCGCCTCCCAGGACATGGACCAGCGCGGCCACCTCCGCCCCTTCCGGGTGCGCGCCCCGCTGCGGCTGCTCCAACTGCTGCGGGTCGCCCAGGAGCACGACGTTCCGAGCGGACCGGCCCGCGGCCAGCGCATGCGCAAGTGACATCTGGCCGGCCTCATCGATGAAGAGGTAGTCGACGGATTCGATCATGTCGTCTCGCGACCAGAACCAGGTGGTGCCCCCGGCAATCTTGCCTGCCCTGAGCCCCGCGGCTGTCTTCGCGTTGTCCGTGGCCTCTTCAATCCCTTCTTCCGCATCCTCGCTCAGCCTGCTGACCTTGTGGATGGCGCTGATCGATGCACCCCCGGCGGCAGCCGCGCGCATCACCTCCCGGAGCAGGTTTCGGATGACCTTGTGGCTGACCGCGGTCACGCCGATCCGCTTTCCCCCGCTGGCGAGGGCCACGATCATCCGCGCCCCGGTGTAGGTCTTGCCCGTGCCTGGCGGCCCCTGGATGGGGAGGATGCTGTTGTCGAGGGATTGCGCGAGCCGCACCGCGGCATCGACGATGTTCTCGCCCGGTCGGCGCAGGGGGCCCTTTGCGGGCGTGTGCAGGCGGGGATTGTTCCTCAGAAGCAGGTCTCGTGAAGCGCTATAGGCGCCTGGGTCGTCCACGCCGTGCCGGGCGACTGAAGCGGCGAACTCGAGGAACGCACCGTCCACCGGTTTCATCGTGACGTGCTCGTTCACCATTACAGCCTTGGGGTGGATTTCGATTGCCTTGGAATGCTTGATGATGTCGAGGGTGCGATGAGCCAGGTCGAGAGCGGCCACTTTCCCAACCTTGTCTCCGCAGACTTCGTGCAGCTCGTCTCCCTCGTCGAAGGTTGCTTCCTGCTCGGGGAAGGTGTAGCGGTGGACGGGGGCTTTCGCGGTGCCGCCCTCCGCTTCGACAAACCGAAGTCCCGATATCGCCTTGCGCTCTTCCAGGAGCTCCTCGTACCCCAGTTCATGGATCCTGAAGAACTCCCACCACGCGCACTTGTCCTCGCGATGGAAGTACTCCAGTTGATGGGCCAGGAGCCATCGCGCCCGTTCGGCGGGCCCCCATGCAGTCCGATCCTCGGGAAGGCCGGTGGTCAGTCGATCGAAAACCAGCTGCACGTCCGCGGCCCGCTCCTGGATGGCCTCGCTCGCATCTCCGGCGTGATCGTCCGGCCGGGCAATCGGTCCGTCTCGCGCTTCCAGCTCTCCACGCCTTTCCTCGAGCCAGTCCCGGAGGGCCGCCGTCGAGAGGCAGTCATCCCGGTTGTAGGATTCCACGAGGCCGCGGTCATCGGCGGAGATGTCGCCGGGCCCTGTGAGCTCCAGCGCCCAGGCGATGCGGCGAAGCGCGGCCCCGGCAGCGGGAAGCTCCAGGGCCCGGGTAAAGCCGAAACATTGCTCGAGTGACTTGAGCGAATAGCTT
This sequence comes from Spirochaetia bacterium, assembly GCA_049511935.1. Lineage (GTDB taxonomy): Bacteria > Spirochaetota > Spirochaetia > SZUA-6 > Fen-1364 > Fen-1364. The sequence goes on from JBEKXR010000241.1 coordinate 3,518, forward strand.
TCGACGCTCGCTCGCACGCCGTGGCGTGTCACTGCAAGCAGGTCGACGAACCGCTCCGCGCGCAGGAGGCGGTCCACCTCGGCCTCGCGAGTGCCGTGTTTGCCGATGAGACGCTTGATTGCGGCGGGCTCATATGGAGAGAAGTGGTAGATGTGCATCCCTGGGTGCTCTTCCCACCGGTCCATGACGAAGTCTATGAACCCTTCAAGAGCCTTGCGCTCATCGACTGGATTGAGCGCCCAGAGGGCTCTGTACCGGGACCTGGTGCCCTTCTCGGCAAAGGCTGCGCCGAGCAGATACTCGAGGCCCCCGTCCCCCGCGACCTGGTCCGACTCGATGTCGAAGAAGATGTCCCCCGCATCCGGCTCGGGAAGTCGGCTAAGACCGAGACCCGGCTCCTGGGGCAGGAGCTCGTAGAGCGGCCTCCCTTCCTTCCTGCCTTTCAGCTGGATCCGCGCCTGCCCCTGCGCCCTGGCGAAGGTCTCGGTGTTTCCGCGCGCGGGCTTCTCCCGAAGCGTCGCCGGCTCTTCGGCGAATTGCTGGAGCGTGTGGATTCCCTGGCGCTCGAGCTCGCCGATATGAAGCGGCCGGATGCCCGCCACGAGGCACAGGTTGTCGTCGGCATGCCGGCGCGTATCGCACTCGATCCTCCACCGGCAGATGTCGCAATGGGCCACGGGGTCTGGATATGTGGAGTTGGATGGCGGCGCTGCGATGACCCCCTCCAGACGCCGCTGCACGAGGCGGTAGTAAGCGCCGAAATCGTCGAGGCGAAAGCTCTCGCGGGCGAAACCCTCCGCTGGCTTCACGACATGCATGAGCTCGGGAGCCCGCCCCTGCACGTCTGCAACCAGGTCGGAGTACAGGCAGAGCTGGAGCACGGTCCCGCCGCGTGTTTCCTGGGCGAGCTTGGTGTCGACCACCTCGTAGGACCATTCGGCAAGATCGCTGGGCTGCGGGATTCTCAGGAGGACGTCGGCGCGGCCGATCCAGCGGTCCCCGCCGAGCTCCGCCTGCACGATCGCGTCCGCGCCGCCGCGCATGGCCGCGATCGTGCGATCGACTGCTGTCGCGCGATCGGCCGCGGCGGCTCCCGGGTCAGGCCTCCTGCCGTCATCGCCCCGCAGATCGACCACGTGGAGGCCGCTGGCCCGCAAGTGCTCGACGTACGCCCGCTCGTGAGCCAGGCCCCTCTCGCGCACCAGCTCGAGAGCGGGGTCTCTCCAGGCGGGGGGCTTTCGGCGGCCTTCGGCGACTGCCCGGTCGAGCTGGGTGAGGTGCCGGCAGGCAAGGTGATTCGCGATATCGGTCGCGGAAAGGCGGAGAGCCGTCCCGTCGTTGTGCATCCCTTGGTGGTCCCTGCGGGGAATATAGCGCTTCTCCCGGCTGTGGATCAGCCGGTCCTTTCAGGGCATACTCGTGACGGTGAAGGAGGCTGTACCATGGACGAATCGAAGCTGCGCGAACAGCTGGTCTATTCGCTGAGCGGCAAGGGCGCGCACATGAGTTTCGATCAGGCGGTAAAGGGTTTCCCGCAAGAGTCGATCCGGGAACGCATTCCCCACCTCGCGCATACCGCGTGGCAGCAGGTCTTCCACCTGTGGACCACGCAGTGGGACATCCTGGAGTTTTCGCGCGACCCCGCTCACGAATCCCCGCAATGGCCTGACGGCTATTGGCCCCCGCACGACTCCCCCGATTCCGCGAAACTCTGGGATCAGACCATAGGGAAATTCAGGTCCGATCTGGCGGCGATGATTGCGCTGGTTCGCGATACGAAGAACGACCTGCTTGCTCCTTTCCCTCACGGCGAGGGGCAGACCCTGTTGAGGGAGGCGCTTCTTGTGATCGACCACAATTCGTACCACGTCGGCCAGCTCGTCGATCTTCGCAGGCTCCTCAAAGTCGGCACCTGAGCAGGAGGCACCGGCCGGTCACAGCCAATCCGGCAGGCCGCGCGAAAGACCTGCGCGCCGCGCTTCCGTGATGCTTTGCAGGTATTCAGAGCGACTCAGCGTCCGCGAAAGCTCGGGTATCCGGGACGCCTTGAAGCAGGGGCGGTACTGGTCCATCACGTTCACGTAGGTGTCCCGGGAAATATCTCTGGCGATGAACTCGAGAACGCGAGCCGTTCCCGCGATATCTCCCGGCAAGACGAGGTGGCGGACGAGCACGCCGCGCCGCGCGACGCCGCTGCCGTCGATCTCGAGATCTCCTGACTGTCGGTGCATTTCCCGCACCGCATCCTTCGCTCTCTCCCAGTAGTCCTTGACGCCGGAGTAGCGGAGTGCCTCATCGTTCGAAGAATACTTGATGTCGGGCATGTAGATGTCGACAACTCCCTCGAGGAGGCGGAGCGACTCCACGGACTCGTAGCCCCCGCAGTTGTACACGAGCGGAATGCGCAGACCTCGCGGTGCGGCGATTGCCAGCGCCCGTACGATCGCATGCACGACGTGCGTGGGAGTCACGAGGTTGATGTTGTGGCATCCCAGCCGTTGAAGCCGAAGCATGACTCCGGCGAGCTGCTCCGCGGTCAGCTCATCTCCTCCGCGGAAATGACTGATCTCGTAATCCCGACCCGCGTTCGCCGACGAGGGGAGCTTCTTCCCCGAAATGAGGCGAGGCGCTGGCCACGAGCGTCTCGGTGCCCAGGCGGCACTTGCCGCGCTGGCCCTCGAGGCGATGCACGCCGCATTTGTGCGGGCAGAGCAGACAGGGCGAGGAGCGTGCTTCGAGCAAGTCGGCCTTCCGGGAGAGCAGGCCGCCTGGATCTGCGGAAAGATATGCGGGATATGGCATCTCGTTTCCCAAGATTCAGGCCCGGGCAACCTCGCCGGGAGAGGCATGTATGAGAATCCTGCGCATCCGACGGGAGTCTAGCCTCTCAGGACGCGGAAGGCAATATTTGCCCCCGCTGCGCATCCTGGCTACCTTGCACACATGAGCGTCAGCGTACTGTCCAAGGCCCGGCTTGCGCGCGTGCATCGCGTCATGGCCGGTTACGTCGAGCGCGGCGAAGTGCCGGGACTCGTCACGCTGGTCGGGCGTCGGGGCGAAGTGCACGTCGACTCGATCGGAGTGAGAGAGATCGGCGGCGGTGACCCGATCCGGCGAGACACGATCTTCCGCATCTCTTCCATGACGAAGCCGATAACTGCCGCGGCAACGATGATCCTGGCGGAAGAATGCATGGTGCGGCTGGACGAGCCGGTGGATAGGCTGCTGCCCGAGCTGGCCAACCGCAGGGTGCTGAAGCGGATTGACGGGCCGCTGGACGACACCGTGCCCGCCAATCGACCGATCACCGTGCGGGACCTGCTGACCTTCCGCATGGGCTTCGGAATCGTCATGGCGGCTCCTGGAACGCATCCGATCCAGAAGGCCATGGACGATCTCCTCCTCGGCCAGGGGCCGCCGAACCCATCGACGCCGCCTGCGCCCGATGAGTGGATGCGCCGGCTGGGGACGCTGCCGCTCATGCACCAGCCGGGCGAGAAGTGGATGTACAACACGGGCTCCGACGTGCTGGGCGTGCTGATCTCGCGCGCCTCGGGCCAATCGCTCGAGACATTCCTGCGTGAACGCCTTTTCGAGCCGCTCGGAATGAAGGACACGGGGTTCAGTGTGCCCGCCGTGAAAATCGGAAGGTTCGCGACCAGCTACCGGACCGATCAGGCAACAGGGGCTCTCGTCCCCTACGACCAGGCCGAAGGCGGACAGTGGAGTCGTCCGCCCGCGTTCCCATCCGGCGCAGGCGGCCTGGTCTCGACCATCGACGATTACCTTGCCTTTGGCCAGATGATGCTGGACAAGGGCAGGCATGGCGGCGAGCAGATCCTGTCCAGGCCCTCCGTGGAGACCATGACGACGGATCATCTTGCGCCTGCGCAGAAGGCGGTGTCCGGCCTCGTTCCCGGCTACTTTGACAGCCACGGATGGGGGTTCGGCCTGTCCGTGATCACTCGGCGTGACGACGTGCCCGGGTCCATTGGAAAGTTCGGCTGGGATGGAGGCATGGGGACCTCCTGGTATTCAGACCCGCGAGAAGACATGGTCACCATTCTGATGACCCAGCGCCTCTGGGATTCGCCCAAACCTCCGCGGGTCTGCCTTGATTTCTGGACAACGGCTTACCAGGCGATCGACGATTGAGAGCAGCCGCGATTCGGCTTCATTTCACGCTTTCGGCGTCTCGAAATTGAACATCCAGCTGATTCCGTACTTGTCCGTCAAGTCTCCGTACAGCCCGAAAAACTCCTCTTTCAAGGGGTGGGTGACATTCCCGCCGGCAGAAAGCTTTGAAAAGAGGGCCTCGGTTTCTTCCTTGCTGCTGCCCACGACCGTGAGAGATATCTCGTTGCCCTTCTTGACGCCGCCGGGGCCCATCATGTCGGACGCCATCAGCGCGATGCCGCCGCTGTTCAAGCTGGCGTGCAGAATCTTCTTGTGCGCTTCAGCCGGCATCTGGCTTGCCATTGGTGATTCCCCGATGGTCTGCAGCGTCAGTTCTCCCCCCAGAGCGTTTTTATAGAACGTCATGGCCTCACGGCAATTGCCGTCGAAACGCAGGTATGGATTGAGTTGCTTCATGGTGCTCCTTTCGGCTGAAACGTACTAGTCCTGACTTCTCGGGTCAAATGTTTGCCAGCGGCGAACGGCGGGCCGGATCGTCGCGATCTCCTTGCAGAATTGTACAAACAGCGCGTTCGGCGCATAATGTCAGGAGACGAATCGCGAAGAGCCGTCATTCGAATTGAAAAGCCACGGAGGGCCGCTTCTTCGTAGAAGGGCTATATTGGAGGAACCATGGATGTTCGCAAACGCATTGCCCTTGTCGCCCATGACGACTGCAAGAAGGACATGGTGGAATGGGTGGAATGGAACTGGAACCTGCTCCTGGACCACCAGCTGATCTGCACGGGCACTACCGGCAGGCTCGTCGAGGAGGCGCTCGCCCGGCAGGTGGACGATGAGCACCCGATGCGCCATCCGCTGCTCAAGTTGAAGTCGGGGCCTTTCGGCGGTGACCAGCAGCTCGGATCAATGATCGCCGATGGGGGCGTGGATGTCCTCATCTTTTTCTGGGACCCGATGCAGCCCCAGCCCCACGACGTGGACGTCAAGGCGCTGCTTCGCATTGCGGTCCTGTACAACATCCCGACAGCCTGCAACAGGTCCACCGCGGATTTCTTGATTTCCTCCCCCCTCATGGATGAGGAGTACGCGCCGATCGTCCGGGACTACTCGAGCTACCTGGGAAGGCAGATCGACGCCTGAGGGACCTGCGCGGGCATCGTGCGCCCGCCACCTTGATCCAATCCGCATCTCTCGGTATTGTGTCCGAACCTCGACGAGGAGGAGAGGCGGGCATGGAGGAAAAACTGAGGGCAGGCATCGTCGGCGCCACCGGGATGGTGGGCCAGCGCTTTGTGTCACTTCTCGCGGACCACCCATGGTTCAAGGTGGTGACCGTGGCGGCGAGCGAACGCTCTGCGGGCAAGCCCTACGCCGAGGCGGTCGCCGCACGCTGGGCCATGACGACCTCCGTTCCCCCTGCCATCGGCACGTTGGTAGTGAAGGACGCCTCGAGGATCGACGAAGTTTCCGGGAGCGTGGATGTGATCTTCTGCGCGGTCGACATGCCCAGGGACCAGACCCGCGCACTTGAGGAGGGCTACGCGAAGTCAGAGACCCCCGTGGTCTCCACCAATTCTGCCCACCGCATGACCCTCGACGTTCCCATGCTCCTGCCCGAAGTCAACCCCCATCACCTGGGCATCATCGAGGCCCAGCGCAGGCGCCTGGGAGTGAAGCGCGGGTTCATTACCGTGAAGCCGAACTGCTCCATACAGAGCTATGTCCCCGCCCTCCATCCCCTCCGTGAGTTCGGGATTGAGAAAGTGTTCGTCTGCACCTACCAGGCGATCTCGGGAGCGGGCAAGACCTTCAGGGAATGGCCCGAGATGGTGGACAACGTGATGCCTCTCATCCCCGGGGAGGAGGAGAAGAGCGAGATCGAGCCGATGAAGGTCTGGGGATCCGTCGAGAACGACGGGATCATGAACGCCAGCTCACCGGCCATTACAAGCCAGTGCATTCGTGTGCCGGTCACCGACGGCCACATGGCCGCCGTGTTCGTGTCATTCAGGCAGAAGCCCTCCCGGGAGAGGATTCTCGAGCTGTGGAGGAGCTTCGAAGGCACGCCGCAGAAGCTTGGCCTTCCGAGCGCTCCCCGGCCGTTCCTGCAATACTTTGCTGAAGAGAATCGTCCGCAGATAAGGCTTGACCGGGACGCCGGCGGCTGCAAGGACAATGCGCGCGCCGCGGGCATGGGCATCACGATCGGGCGGCTTCGCGATGACCGGCTTCTGGACTACCGGTTCGTCTGCCTCTCCCATAACACGATCAGGGGTGCTGCCGGCGGTGCCGTTCTGACCGCGGAGCTCCTCAAGGCCGAAGGATACCTGTCCGCGAAGTAGCAGCTGCAGGAGCGGACGGGGCGGACCAATCGGACGGGGCGGACCAATCGGACGGGGCGGATTGCTCGGCCGGCCGCCCCTGTTCTCATCGCCAGAGGGCTCTACTTTGTGTCGTACTCGAAGCGTCGCCAGCTCACGGCGAGCTTTACCGTCTGCACGATCAACCCGATCACCGCTCCCACCATCCCCACGATCAGGACGATCCTCAGCGCCGAGTTCAGCCACGCGACTCCCACCTGCGAGAAATCGAGCGGGAACACGACGTAGAACACGATGAGCGAGAGCAGCCCCGCCGAGGTCGCGAGGATCTGCACGAGGGCCGCGAACCTCGGGGGCCGGTAGAACATGAGCGACAGGTTCCCCGCGATCTGAACGAGGAAGGAGAGGTTGGCCGCCCAGAGAATCCTCACGAAGTCCTCGAGGACCACTCCCTGCGTGTATTGCCGCCACAGCGGCACCGTGTTGAACAGGACGATCCCGATCGCGTTCGCAATGCTCGAGGCGGTCAATTCACTTGTTTTTCTTTCTTTCATCGCGTTGTCTCCGTGAATACCTATTCAACACACAACGGGCGTCCGAACGTCACCTCTGGAATGCGCGGTGAAGAGAGGCCTGCCGGCGAGGACGGCCGGAGCCTCCGCTGCCCGTGCGGCCCGGTGACGCCGGCTTCGACGTGTAGTCAAAGCCATCCGCGCGATGCCGGGGAAGGCGCTTTCCCAGCGCGCGCTCGATCGCCCCGAAGTCGCGTTCCTCTTCCGGGGCAACCAGCGTGTACGCGTCCCCCGTGAGCTGCGCACGTGCGGTGCGGCCCACGCGATGGATGTAGTCATCCGCCTGGTGGGGGACGTCGAAGTTCACCACCGAGCCGAGCGCCTCCACGTCGATCCCGCGCGCCGCGATGTCCGTCGCCACGAGCACCTTGTAGCTGCCCTTTTTGAATCCGGCAAGTGCCGCTGTCCGCTGCGACTGGCTGCGATTGCCATGGATACGCTCGCATCGCACACCATTCTTTTCCAGGAAATCCGCCAGTCGGTTGGCGCGGTGCTTCGTGCGGGTGAAGACAAGAACGGTGCCTGAAATCCGCCCGCCGAGAAGCTCGAGCAGCAGGCCCGGCTTGCGATCCGAAGGCACGGGATAGACCGCATGCGAGAGGCCGGCGACCGGAGCCGGCTTTCGGTCGATGTCGATCTTCACGGGATTTCGGAGCAGCTGGCTGGCAAGGTCGACGATCGTCGGGGGCAGGGTGGCGGAGAAGAACAGGGTCTGTCGGTTCTTCGGTATGATGGCAAGCACCCTCTTGATGTCGGGGAGGAAGCCCATGTCGAGCATCCGGTCCGCTTCGTCCAGCACTAGGTGCTGGAGGGACGAGAGGTCTGCAAACGGTCCCCTCATGTGGTCCAGGAGCCGGCCGGGGCAGGCGACGATCATGTCCACGCCCTTGCGGAAGGCACGCTCCTGGCTGCCCATGCCCACACCGCCGTAGACGGCGGCGCAGGTGAGGGAGGTGCCCGCGGCGAGCTCCTTGAAGTGCTCGGCGATCTGCGCGGCAAGCTCACGGGTCGGCGCAAGCACGAGCGCGCGGGTTGCCCCGCGCTGCATCGGCAGAAGCTTGTTCATGATGGGCAGGAGGAACGCCGCGGTCTTGCCGCTTCCTGTTTCAGCGCTGGCAAGCAGGTCCCGACCCTGGAGGGCCGCGGGAATCGCCGCCTGCTGAATGGGCGTGGGCTGTTCGAAGCCCATGCGCCGTACCGAGGCATGCAGCTCCTTGGAAAGTGGAAACTCTGAGAATGTCATTCTGATCCTTTGATCTATGCTATCCGGCAGGTTGGA
>JBEKXR010000242.1:0-7911 GCA_049511935.1 Spirochaetia bacterium
CTTGAGCACACGTCCGAACTCGTTCCAGATCTTCTCGTACAGCTCCCTGTTCTTCATGAGCTGCGAGAGCTCCTGAAGGATCTTGCGGACCGAGGAGGAGCGGATGTTCTCCATGATCCGGTTCTTCTGGAGGATCTCCCGGCTGATGTTCAGCGGAAGGTCCTCGGAGTCGATGATCCCGCGCACAAAGCGCATGTAGACGGGCAGCAGCTCTTTTTCGCTTTCCGTGATGAACACGCGCTTGATGTACAGCTTCACGCCGGGCTGGTAGTCGTAGCGGTACAGGTCGAATGGCGCACGCGAGGGGATGTAGAAGAGGGTCGTGTACGCGAGAGCGCCTTCCACCGACAGGTGAATCCAGTGCAGGGGATCCTCGGTATCGTGGGACAGGGTCTTGTAGAACTCCCTGTAATCCTCTTCCTTCAGGTCGGCTTTCGGCCGGCGCCAGAGGGCCAGCGCGGAGTTCACCTGCGACTCCTTGTCCACCTTTCCGCCGTGCTGACCTTCCTCCTGGTAGTGGAGGTGGATCGGGAAGGCGATGTGATTGGAGTACTTCCGGATGATTCCTTCGATGCGCCACCTGTCCGCGTACTCCTTGCCCGAATCGTTCAAGTGCAGCGTGACGGTGGTCCCGGCTGCATCGCGCTGCCCCTCGGCGATCTCGTACTCACCCTTGCCGTCGCTCGTCCACTTCCACGCCTTCTCGTCGCCGATCTTCCGGGTGACCACCTCCACGGAGTCGGCCACCATGAACGATGAGTAGAAGCCCACGCCGAACTGGCCGATGAAGCCGGCTCCCTTCCTCGCATCGGCCGCCATGGCCTGGAGAAACTCGCGGGTGCCCGAACGTGCGATGGTACCCAGGTTTTCCTCCAGGTCCTTCTCGTTCATTCCGATGCCCGTATCGGAGACGGTCAGCGTCTTCCTGTCCTTCGTGTCGAAGGAGATGTCGATCCGCGGAACGAAGGGAACGCCCCGGTACTCCTCCTGGGTGAGGGTCAGGTACTTCAGCTTGTCCAGCGCGTCGGAAGCGTTGGAGACGAGCTCGCGGAGGAAGATCTCCGTATTCGAGTACAGCGAATGGATGATGAGCGTGAGAAGCTGGTTGACCTCTGCCTGGAACTGGTGCTTGGACATGGAATCACTCCTGGATCATCTTCCGCATGGGCGCGACTTGAACTGTGGGACACAATCCTGAATGCCGCCCTACGGGCGGCGTTCCCGAGGCCAAAAGTAGCGAGAAAAGCCGCCGAGGTAAAGAGGAGCAGAGAGGATCGCGTCGGAACGAGAGGGTCGGCGGAGGGCGGGGTCCCCGCCGACCCGGGAACATCACTCCTCAGACACAGCCGAAACTGCTTCCGGAACCTTGCCGGCAATGGGCGCAATGCCCGGCGAGGGCGCCGCGCCCTCGTCCTGCGGCGCATGCACATGCCCATGAGTCTTGCGAAGGGCGATCTCGGGAAGGAAGAGCGTGAAGATGAATCCTGCCGCGACCACGAACAATCCCCAGAAGTACACCCGCAGCACGGCCTCCGTGAACGCTTTCTTGAGTGCGGCGCCGACCTGGGTCGTGAGCGCGGCGGCCATGCTGTCCAGCGATGTCTTGATCGTCGCGAGGGTCGCCGCCGTGCGGGGATCGTCCGGCGGGGCGGCCGGGGCCTGCGAGACCGATGCGGCGCGGGCCTGGAGCGCGGCCTTGTACGTCGCCGGCAGCAGCGGATCTTCGAGGAGGCTCTTCAGCGCCGCCGGGTCGCTCCTGGTCATGAACGCCTCGATCCTGTCGTAGGTGGCGCCCATCTGCGCCTTGATCCTGTCTCCGACGGATTCAATGTTCCCCGATTCGAGCTGTCCCATGGAGAAGCTCATGCCGGCCATTCCCGCATTCCGTATCCCGGAGGGCATGTATTTCGGAAGCTGGGCAGAGAGCACCGTGGCGAGGATCGTGCCGAACACGGCAACCCCGATCGTCGAGCCGACCGAGCGGAAGAACTGGCTGCTGCTGGTCGCCGCGCCGATCTCCCGGGGATTCACGGAGTTCTGCACGGCCAGCGTGTAGAGCGGAAGGGCGGAACCCAGGCCGATGCCGAGAATGATCATCCGCCAGGTGACCTGGATGCGCGTCGTCTCCACGGTGAGGCCCTGCATCAGGAAATAGCCGACGAACAGGAGGGCGGCGCCGGCGAGCAGCACGATCTTGTACTTCCCGATCCTGCTCACGAGCTGTCCCGAGACGAAGCTGGAGATGACCACCCCGAGGGTCATCGGCATGATGGTGAGCCCGGCGGCGCTCGCGGAGACGCCCACCACCATCACCATGTAGATGGGGAGGAAAAGGATCGCTCCGAAAAAGGCCACGCCCGCAATCAGGAGAGCGGCGGCGTTTCCGATCACGTAGGTCCGGTTCTGGAAGAGATCGAACGGCAGGATCGGTTCCGCGGCGCGTTTTTCCACGAGCAGGAACGCGAAGACTCCCGCCGCGGCGATCCCGAAGAGCCCCATGACCTGCCACGAACGCCACGGGTACTCCTGGCCCCCCAGGCTGAGGGCGAGGAGGAGAGGCACAACCGCGACGAGAAGCGTCACCGATCCCCCCCAGTCGATGCGCACCTTCCGCTCGAGCTTCGGCTTCAGGGCGGGCATCTGGAAGATGATGAAGGAGAGCGCGACCAGCCCGACGGGCAGGTTCACGTAGAACACCCATCGCCAGGAGAGGTTGTCGGTGAGAAGCCCGCCCAGCCAGGGGCCCAGGACGCTCGACGTGCCGAAGACGGCGCCGAAGAGCCCCTGGTACCTGCCGCGCACCGCCGGGGGAAAGAGGTCGGCGACGACGGTGAACGCGCTCGAGAAAATGCCCGCGCTTCCCAGCCCCTGCACGGCACGGAAGACGATCAGCTCGGTCATGCTGCGGGACTGCCCCGAGAGCATCGAGCCGGCGAGGAAGAAAAGGACTCCCGCAAGCATGACCACCTTGCGCCCGTACAGGTCCGAGAGCTTTCCATAGATGGGGATCATGGCAGTGGAGGCCAGGAGGTAGGCCGTCACCACCCAGCTGTAGAGGGAGAGCCCGTTGAGCTCCTTCAAGATCCGTGGCATCGCCGTGGCGACGATCGTCTGGTCCAGCGCACCCAGAAAGAGGGCCACCATGATGCCGGCAAGCGTGAATGCGCGTTCTCGGGAGGTGACGGTGTACATGATTGGAAGAAGATACTTTCGAGGGCCCGGGCGGTCAAAAGAATCCCGCGATCTCCGCTGGCTCCCGCAGGCCCGCTTCACTCTCCCGGGCTTCCGGTGTACCGTTGCCCTCTATGACAGGCTCGATTCCGGGAAGCGCGGGAAAGCGGAAGCTGAAGTTCATCGGCTGCGAGATCATCTACCGTGAAGCGTGCTGGTTGGCCGCCACCTCACCGGCCCTCGTGGACGTGGAGTTCCTGCGCAAGGGGCTGCACGACCTGGAGACCCCCGACATGGTGGCGCGCGTGCAGGCGGCCGTCGACGGGGTGGACCCGTACGCCGGCTACGAAGCGGTGCTCCTCGGCTATGCCCGGTGCAACGACGGCCTGGTGGGAGTCACGGCCCGCGACATCCCGCTCGTCGTTCCGCGGGGGCATGACTGCATCACCTTCTTCTTCGGGTCGCGCTCCGGCTACCGCAGCTACTTCGACGCGCACCCCGGCACCTATTACCTCACCACCGGCTGGTCAGAGAGAAACCTGGAAGGGGGCGCGGACTATGCGAAGCCCGCCTACGGCCAGCAGGGCGTGATGGGAAAGCTCGGGCTCACGGAGAGCTACGAGGAGATGGTGGTGAAGTACGGGAAGGAGAACGCGGACTTCCTCTTCGCCACGCTCGGCGACTGGCGGAAGAACTACAACAATTACCTGTACCTGACAATGGGCGTGTGTGACGAGACTGCGCTCATCGAGGCGGCGCGTGCGGATGCGGCACGGTTGGGATGGCAGTTCGAAAAGCGCGAGGGGAGCCTGGAGCTTCTGTCGCGGCTCTTCAATGGACCCTGGGACGATGACTTCCTGATCGTGCCCCCGGGGAAGCGGATCGTGGCGCGCAACGACGAGACGATCCTGGACGTGCAGTAAGCCGCGGGGAGCGTTCCGGATCACTCCCGCTTGAAAGGCGTGTCGGTCCCGGGCAGCTTCGCCAGGTCGAAGGGCGTGGCCTGGTAGACGCAGTAGTTCAGCCAGTTCGAGTACAGGAGGTGCGCGTGTGACCTCCAGGTGACCAGCGGATCGCGGCGGGGATCGTCTCCGGGGAAGTAGTTCTTCGGGACCGCGATCGGAAGCCCCTTCGCCACGTCACGATCGTATTCCGCCTTCAGGGTGAGCCGGTCGTATTCGGGGTGGCCGGTGACGAAGATCATCCGCCCGTCATCGGAGACGGCCATGTAGACACCCGCCTCCTCGGAAACGGCGGCGAGCTTCAGCGACTTCACCTTCAGGATGTCGGACTCACGGACCTCCGTGTGGCGCGAATGCGGCGCGAGGAACACCTCGTCGAAGCCGCGCATGATCGGCTCGTGGGGATCGAGGACCCGGTGGGGGAACAGGCCGAACACCTTCGCAGGGACGGGATACTTCGGCACGCCGTAGTGATGGTACAGGGCAGCCTGGGCGCCCCAGCAGATGTGCATGGTCGACCAGACGTTCGTGCGGCTCCAGTTCATCAAGCGGACCAGCTCGGGCCAGTAGTCGACGTCGTCGAAGGGGAGGGTCTCCACCGGCGCGCCCGTGATCACGAGACCGTCGAAACGCTCGTGCAGCACCTCGTCCAGGGACTCGTAGAATGCGTCGAGGTGCTCTTCCGGGGTGTTCTTCGATTCGTGCGTTTCCATTCTGATGAAGGTGATGTCTACTTGTAGAGGGCTGTTGCCCAGGAGGCGGAGGATCTGCGTCTCCGTGACGATCTTTGTGGGCATGAGATTGAGCACGGCAATGCGGAGGGGTCGGATGTCCTGGTGGACGGCCCGCTCCGTGGTCATCACGAAGATGTTCTCCTCCGAGAGCGTCTTGCGGGCCGGCAGGTCGTTTGGAATTCGTACGGGCATCTCTTTCCTCCCACGGACAGTATCCGCGAAAGCGTGTTTCGTGGAAAGTGGTTTGCGGCGGCCGGTGCAGGCCTAGTGCAGCATCCTGCGCTTGTTGCGAATGTAGTCCGCGAAGAGGAACTCGCCCAGCTTGTCCGCCTGGGCGTAGTATGCGCGCCCCCTGTTCAGGCGCGTCATCTCGTCGACAAAATCCACCAGCTCGGAATCCTGGGCGAGCATGAAGGTCGTGATGGTGACGCCGGCGCGGCGGCAGGCCGATGCCGCCTCCAGTGTCTGGGCGAGGATCTTCGGATCGAATCCGTAGGGGTTCTTGTAGACCTCGCCGTTTTCCGTGATCGCCGTGGGCTTGCCGTCGGTGACCATGAAGATCTGCCGGTTGGACTGGCGCGTGCCTTCCAGGATGGTCTGCGCCATTTCGAGACCCGCGCGGGTGTTCGTGTGATACGGGCCCACCTGCAGGTAGGGAATATCCTTGATGGCGATCTCCTTTGCCTCGTCCCCGAACACCCCGACCCTCAGGGTGTCCTTGGGATACCGCGTAAGGATCAGCTCCGTGAGAGCCAGGGCGACCTGCTTCGCGGGGGTGATGCGGTCTTCCCCGTAGAGGATCATGCTGTGGCTGATGTCGATGAGGAGCATCGTGGCGCAGGAGGAGAGGTGCTCGGTCTCGTAGACCTCGAAGTCCTCCTCGGCAAGCGAGATCTCCTCCACGCCTGCCCTCTTCACGGCATTGGAGATGGTGCCCAGCGCGTCGATCTGCGTCACCGGGTCCCCGAAGCGCCACGGCCGCGTCTCGGTCAGCCTCTCATCCCCGCTGCCCGTGCTGGGCACGCGGTGCTGGCCGAAGCCGGACTTCTGCAGCCCGTTGAAGATCTGGTTCAGGGAATCCTTGCGGATGACCTGCTCGCCCTTGGCCGTGAGGGCATACCCGCCCTCCTTCAGCTTCTCGATGATCCGCTGCTTTTCCAGCTGCCGGCGGAACTCCGCGAGGTCGATGTCAGGGTCCAGCGACCCCCGCTCCTGCAGGTACTCCTTTCTAGTTGTCCCCGCTGCCGGCCATGTGGTCGAACATTGCCTTCAGCATGTCGCGGTACGCCGTCTTCAGGCCTTCCTCGCGCTTGGAGACCATGGAATGCTGGTGCAGGCCTTCCAGGACGAACTCCATGCCCAGCGCCAGCCCGTCACCGTCCTTCAGGTTGAGGTGCTTTGCCGTGATTTCCTTCAGCCCCGTCACCTTTTCCAGCCGCTTCATGTAGTCATCCTGGGTCATCTCGTCGGAGGTCTCCACCGTGTTGCCCTTGGAGAACCAGGCGAGGATGGGCTGGAAGGGCGACGGCTCCTGCCGTCCGGCCGACTGCTCCTCGCTGCCTTCCTTGTCCTTCTTCTTCTTCTTGGGAGAAGGGTCGGGGAACCAGCGGTGGAACGTTTCCTTGACGGCCTCCCCGATGATCTTCCGCGCCACGATCGCCGCGCCCTGCTGCTCCCCCTCGTAGACCAGCTCGACCTTGCCGGTGATCGCCGTGACCGCGGTGTGCAGGTCGCCGATTCTCGGGTAGACCTTTTTCTCCCCCTGCACGATTGCCCGCCGCTCCATGTTGCTCATCACGTTTTCCAGCAGCGAGATGCTCATGCGGGCGGATACCCCCGAAGCCTGGTTCACGTACTCGCTGAGCCGGGCGGCAAAGGCGACCTCTTCCACCAGCTCGCGGAACCAGTCCGGCATGACGAGCTGGATGCCTCCGCCGCGCTCGGTCCACGCTTCCTGCGCCGTGATGCGCATTGCGGCTTCCCGGGATGTGGGGTAGTGAGTGATGATCTGCGAGTCGATGCGGTCCTTCAGCGGGGTGATGATGTTGCCCCGGTTCGTGTAGTCCTCGGGATTGGCGGAGTAGACCATGAGGACGTCCAGCTGCATGCGGATGGGAAAGCCGCGGATCTGGATGTCTCTCTCCTCCATGATGTTCAGCAGGCCTACCTGGATCCGCGGGGGGAGGTCGGGAAGCTCGTTGATGGCGAATATGCCGCGGTTGGTCCGGGGGATGATGCCGAAGTGGATCACTTCCTCGTCGGCGTAGGCGAGCTTGCGCGTGGCTGCCTTGATCGGGTCGATATCGCCGATGAGGTCCGCAATGGTCACATCCGGCGTGGCAAGCTTCTCGCGGTAGCGGGCATCCCGGGGCATCCACTCGATCGGGGTCGCGTCCCCCTTGGACGCCACGGTCTCCCTGCCTTTCCTGCTCACCGGCGCGAGGGGATCGTCGTTGGTTTCCGTGCCGGCGATGATGGGCACCTGCTCGTCGAGAAAGCGGACGAGGCCGCGGAGAATCCTCGTCTTGGCCTGTCCCCGCAGCCCCAGGAGGATGAAGTCGTGCTTCGAGAGGATGGCGTTCACCAGGCCGGGGACGACGGTGGATTCGTAGCCGATGATGCCCGGAAAGAGCTCTTCCCGGGATCGGAGCATGCGTACGACGTTCTCGCGCATCTCCTCTTTCACGGTCCGCAGCTTGTAGCCGGACGATTTCAGCTCACCCAGGGTTTTCGGTAGACTCACCAGCACCTCCTCGATTCCGCACAGAAAAGGTACTGAATTCCGGGGAAATATGGAAAGAAAGCGCGGCGGCCCACGAGCGGCCTCCCCAGACCATGTTGACGCCGGCAGGCGATTCCATGGTATACTGCGGCACACGCAATCATCCCACACCGAGGGGGATCCAAATCAGGCGCTTTGCGCTCATCTGCCTGCTCGCAGCCGTCGTGCCCCTCGGCTCTCTTTTTGCCGAGTCCGGGAGGCCGGCTCCGGGCGAGGGGTTCAACCTGTCCAAGACTCTCTTTGCCGAGCTCACGGACAACGC
>JBEKXR010000243.1:0-6087 GCA_049511935.1 Spirochaetia bacterium
CAAGGGCCTGATATAACCAATAGATCTTCCGTCATCAGGCGAGCCGTCATCGTTGAGAAATCGGAAGCCGCGAACGGGCTTGCGAAGAAACCTCACCTCTGCCCTTGGGTTGTTAAGGATGTACTCGTGGAAATACTTGGTGTGTGTCGCAGCGGGTAGCAAGAAAACCATGGTGCATTTGCTCTCATATCCCTTCTTCACCCATTTTGGGATCTTGTAGTCGAACATCGGGTGGCAGTACGCGACTTCGCCAGTCAAGTCCTGCGCCAGACCATCAGTCTCGACGGTGTAGTACCTCGGAAGCAGATGATTCGCCTCGGAGGCACAGACGTCGACGGTGAACCGGAACTCCCTTTTGAGTTGCGCCCAGATGTCCGTTGGCGTTCTGATGTACTGCATGGACTTTGAACAGGAGAATGAGAGCGTGTTCTTTGCGAGTGTCCTCCTTCGTACACCAGTCGCTCCGCTGCTTCCGCGCACGTCGTCGGGGGTCAGGAGAGACCTCTTCGGTGACGCTCCTCGGATTGCTGGTATGCTTGTAGGCTTGTGGCGAAGCGCGTGCGGACTCGCCACCCTCTTGACTTGTGCTCCGAAGTGAACCGGAGCGACCTGCTCGGTCTGGTCCGAGCGATGACTAAAGCGTTTCATGCCATGTGGATACCAAAAACCCCCGCCACCCAATCGTTTCCCGGTACGTCCTCCTCCATGGAGAAGCGAGGCGCAGTTGCTTCTCTACCGATGGGGTTTCAAGTGATTTGGATCCACAAAACCTTGAGGCGGGTTGTAATCGACCGAAGCAGTGTCGCGATTCCCTCGTTCCTCTTGGACGGGCAGGCTTCGCCCGTGTCCAGGGAAAGTCGCTTCAGGGGGGTCTTCTATTCGGGACTGGGAGTCAACATGCGGAGGGCGGAGCGCCTTCTATCAACGTGGCAGAGCGCAGCAGACAACCAAGCGACAATGGCACAGCGCGCAGCGCTCGCCCGCCGGTCCGGTGCAGTTACCGCGTATGTCCTTTGGCCCAGTCAGCATTAGGCGATCAAGGCTGAACTCCGACGGTACGCTCTCTGGCCCGTTCGCCCAGCCGCTTTTGCTGGCAATTTCCACCGCGAAGTTTGTCTGTGCCCAACTCCACAAAGATGGTGTTGATTCCGATTCCGACGAAGCGTCGCCCTGTTAGCAAGGCAGCTTCACCCGGTTGTACCGCGACCGGCGAACGGGTCAAGCACCACGCCGTTTGGAGGGATAGTCGCCCCTATTGCCTGGAGCAGTGTAAGGGGAAGCTTGCGTCAGGTGCAACGCCGTGACTGACGTGGAACACTTTTTAGAAATGGTCTGTCGCAGAATCCATCCTCGTTGAATCATCGCGAGGGCAAGCTGAGATGCGCGCCGCTGCTCCGCTTCTTGCTGTCGTCATTTATTCTTTCCTGTAATGGCCGGATACCCCGTTTGGTTTGGTGCCTGCGATCTATTCTAAACGTCCCTGCGCCGGAGTCCGAAAGTGGCAAAGAGGGCGATAGAACCGCAGAACTCATTCAGTGCGGCGTGTTCGGTGGCAAAGGTGTTAAGAAGAGGACAGTCGTTCTCTTTAAGAATCATCGAGGATCGAGGTGGATGCCCCGTTGGTGTCGTCGCGGCAACCGCCTTGCTCCCGGGATTCCTCTTTAGGCTGGGAATCAGTTCAAGAGTTGGTCGAGGACGATAGGGTCTGAGGCATCGCTGACGAACAAGAACTCCATGTCCATCCTGATCAGCATCAAGTCGCCGACCCTCTGGGCATCTCCGAGACATCTCGTTACCTCCCGCTGATCAGAGGTCCAGAAGTAGTCTCGGTTTCCTTCTCGAATCACTGCGTCACGACCCGATAGAGTCCTGGCGATGGCGTCTTCTATGCACTCCTCCCAGTCGTCGCCCCTCGGGTCGATGGACTCTTCCGCTGAAAAGTTGAGATCACCGAGGGCAATGCTAATCACAAAGCTCTTGTAGTTCCCCCGGATCTCCGAGACATGGCAAATCATTCCGAAGACTTGGAATACGCCTTTCAGGGTCGGCTCGAAGAAGAGAGCGTCAGGCGGTTTCGCCATTGGGGTTAGTACCATGATGTACGGGTCGTCGTTCATCGTTCTTCCTCCCTGCTGCACCGGCTGTCAGCCTGACGCCGCTTTTGTCCGTGCCAAGTCGTTTCGGAAAGGGACGACCTTTGCGGGACGAACGACGTGCAAGGGCTGATTGTTTCTTGTTCGAGTGCCGCCGGGACTCGATCCGGACAGCAGGTCCTCCAGTTCGTTGCCCCAGTACTTCCAGCCTTTGCGTCGGTGTTCCGGCTCGCGGGCAAAGAGTTCGATGTACTTCTGCCCTGGCCACAGTTTTTCAATCATCTCGTGGTAGGTCACGGGCTTCTGCGAATGGGTGCGCGTCTTGGGACAGCGCTGGATGCTATCAAAGGACTGGATGAGCTTCTTATTGGTCGTTGTTGGAGTGCCGGATCCCCTCTTGCCGATGAGTAGGTTTTCGTGGACCACATTGCCGTAGGGACCCATATTCCGGCCTCCCTTGTCCCAGACCTTCTGGGTGACCCACTCAAAACCCCAGGCAGCAAGCACCTTCAAACCCTCGGGCAGCTTGCAGGGCGGGACCCACATGAACAGCGTGCAGTCCTTGGCAGCCAAGGCGCTAATCTTGTCGCCCATGGCACACATCTCTTCCGTTGACATCGTCGGGTAGTGGGCCTCGGGAGGATTGATTCGTCCGGGCGTGTGTTCGTACTCCCATGGATTGTCCGAGAGAATCACTCGAAACTTGCCAGCGGGTAGCGGGGGACTTGGTTGGGGAGGTACAGAGTAGAGGTGTAGCACCCCTGATCTCGAAGCCTCTCTTACGACCTCATTCGCCTGTCGGAAGTACTCGTCGATCCTGTCCTGGGGAATGGAAGCAAGCATTTTGAGCCGCTGGTGCTCGCTCTTGGTGCAGTTGATTTGGGCCAAGGTCGTCTCGTGCGACTCTGGGGTTCCGCCTTGCGTGATGTGTTCCTGCATCCATTCGCAGAGCTTTCGATCGATCTGAACCAGGTACTCCTGGCACTTGTTCAAGGCCAAGATTGCCTTTTCCCGTTGGCCTCGTAGTCGCTTTGCGGCTTCCATGACACCCTGAATGCTCCCGATCTGGAAACGAAGTTTCTCCAGGGTATCTATGTCTCTTGCCGCGTCGATGTCCCTTGCTATTCCATTCCAGTCGACAAGGGACGACCGTTTGACGAGATCACCGGACGAGGTTTGCGTCGAATCACGCACACCCGCCACGCGTTGGGCGGCTGCGCCTTTGCGCGATTCATTCCTGTCAAAGTCCCTTGATTCACTCATGCCCTGTGGATACCAAAAAGCAGGGCATATCGATCACGGCGGAAAGCGCTTCGCAAGAGACCGATCAGTGAAATTTCGAAGAGGGTGTCGGGGAAGTGGGACAGAACACGAGAAGGTCGAACCTGCGATCCCAAATGGGGCAAGGCAGTGACAGCACTTTCGGTTCCTTCAATACAACTGAAAGTCCCCGGTTCAATCAGGCTGATTCGTGTCTTGGCTGGGGCGCTTCCCACTCCTCTACCATTGGATCTGCGGTGTGATCAACCGAAGAGGTGTCGCGATTCCCTCGTTCCTATAGGGCGGCGGTCAGGCCACGCCCGTCTTCAGGGAACTTCGCTTCCAGCGGAAGCTTCTGTACACGGCGATGAACCAGCATGCGGAGGACGGATCTTCTTTTCGAAGGCCAGGCGGCTATCGCGCAGTGCGCTTCCATGGGTTCAAGCAAAGCATGGCAACCTCAAAGCCGACGCTGGTCCGCAAAAGGCGAGGGACCGAGTCAAGCCTGACCGGCGCAGTTCTTGATCGGTGCGGAGGGGTACACTATAAGAATGCGCTGCGTGCTTTCGCCTTGGAGTATATTGGTTCGGCTGCTTCCGCGCACGTTGCCTCTTGCGGCCCATACGGCTCTCTGGCACAGCTTCCGCGCATGTTGCGTAGCCCCGTTTGACGCTGAGTTTCAAGGTCTCCGCTTTTCCAGACGCCGGGGATAGGTGATGTGACCGGCGTTTTGAACTACGCTGCATCGGCGTGAGGTTGCCCCTAAAGTTTCGGGCCTTTGCGGCTCTCCCCCGAATCGACCCTCCGGCGCTCCTCTTTGATTCTCTTGCTGGCAACACTCGCGATTCGAGCGTCAATCTCGCACCCAAGCCAGCGCCGTCTGGTCCGCTCTGCTGCAATCGCCGTGGTGCCACTGCAGATCATGGGATCGGCAACGAGGCCGTTGAGTGGCATGGTTGTGATCTGCTCGATGTAGCCGGATTGCTCACTGACGACCAGTACTAATCCCGCGTTGATCGTGCTTGGCTCGGTGGGTGTCAGCGACCGCGCATGTTGTCTCGCGGCTCCCGCGTAGCCCCTTGCGGGGCCGCACATCATGATGTCAGGCGATATGGACGATTCGCAAGGCTTCCCGGATGCGAGCTTGCTCTTCCGGGGATGAGCGCCGGTGCGCGGCGGGCATCCGCGCTGCCTTTGCAGGGGCCGCCATCTTCGCAGGGGCTGTCGGCTTCGCAGAGGGTGTCGTCTTCGCAGGGGCCGTCATCTTCGCAGGGGCTGTCATCTTCGCAGGGGCTGTCGGCTTCGCAGAGGGTGTCGTCTTCGCAAGGGCTGTCGTCTTCGCAAGGGCTGTCGTCTTCGAAGAGGAGCGGCGTGCCTCTTTGATGCGACCGACGGCGATGTTGTAGATATCGGGGTTTATCTCGCACCCTAGCCAGCGCCGTCCAGTCCGTTCGGCCGCTATTGCCGTCGTGCCGGTACAAATCATGGGATCTGCCACAAGTCCGCCAGGAGGACAGATTCCGTCGATCAGATAAATGGCTTCAGGCAGCGGTTGTTGCCACTCGTGGAAGACTTTCTCCGGCCCGCATCGCGGCAGCACGTCGTACAGCACTTTTCCCCTGGGTGCGATGTAGTTGCCTTTCACGTACCAGACCACACAACGCCACTTGTTGACAATGCGATATTTGTCTGCTCGGTTGAAAGCCCGGCCGTGTTCTCTTGAGGCGCCGAACATCCACTGATACTTGAGGTGCTCCCGAAATGCTGCCATCGCATGATCAAGTAGCATCTGCCCGAGGTAGCAAACAAGTGATCCACCATCCACCAGCTTTTTTTCTGCGAACACCGCTAGAGCAGCCAGGAGCTGGAAAGTCTCCTTGCTCGGTGCCCACGGCGGGTCTGTGAGAATCATGTCCAGCGAGTTGTCTGGAATGCTCCAGCCGCGGAAGTCGCCTTCGTGGATCGCGTCCAGGGAATCTGGCTCAGCGGCGGCGCGTTGAGCATCTCGTTTCGCGACGGTGTGGGCAAGCCGCCTTTCGCTCGCGAGATGATGAAAGGTCGTTTTGTTTTGATTGAGACTTTCAATCTGTTCTGGAGTCAGATGCGGTTGGATTGTGCGGTAGTCTTGAATTGTGCGGGGGCTGACGTCGGCGATTCGGGCAAGTATCTCCCTCGTCTTCACTTGTGGCAAATTTGCCACAAGTGATTTTCTTCCCGGTGCTGTTCCGCCGTGCACCCGCTGCCGGTCTTTTGCCTGCGCTGCTATGATCGGTTCCAGCTGTAGAGCAAGTCGGCACCGACCCTCGGTTCGGAGGTTGCGCTTGCCGAGTTGGTTCTTGATAATCCACTCCTTGACAGCCTCACGGTCTGGTAGCCTTATCTCTTTTGTCGTGTAAGTGATTCCCCGGTCCTTGCAGATTTTGTACCTTGCATGGCCTTCGACGAGAATGCCCCGCCAGGTCACGAGTGGATCTCGGCAGAAGCCTTCCGCGACAATGAGTTCTCTAAGCTGTTGAAGCTCTCTTGACGTAGGCGGCGGAAGCAGCGTGGAGAACTCATCATCGATTCGTAAATTCGCTCTTCTGCTATCACCCTTGATGCGGTGGTCTTTGCGAAACTTGCTGCTCATGTTTCTCCTCCCTAAGCTGAGACGATGCTCTCTCAGGACTCGCCAACAGCGGTCTTTGCCGAGAGACTCCGAAGTAACTTAGGGAGGTAGTGCTATGTCATGAGG